>CACXES010000121.1 GCA_902766745.1 uncultured Ruminococcus sp. | reverse complement strand
TTCGTCTTGCCATAAAAATTCCTCCTATGATATTTTATATTCTATCATAGAAGGTTTATAATTTCCAGACTTTTTCTCACACTCTCGTTATTACAATAAATTATATATCAAAATTATCGACAGACTGTCATCGAGTTCATCCTGCTCATAAAACGAGTTGGTGCATATGGGGAACTGCCCCAAACCTCGGAGTTTATCGCTTCTGTTTTCGTCGTTTTATTTATTCAGCAGACATTAACTATACATCTATTTTGTATCTGCAATTCTCTTACCGTGTTGTTTTCGAAATTCGTTGGGTGTAGTTCCGGTATGTGTTTTGAAAACTCTGAAAAAGGTGTTGCTGCTGGCAAATCCGCATTCAATGCATATATCCTGAGCGTTTTTCTTAGTGGTAATCAAAAGGTTTTTCGCCTTTTCTATTCTCAGGTCCGTCAGATATTCATGGAAGCCCACAGATAGCTTGCCTTTTAGGGCAGATGACAAATTTGACAGATTTACATTGAAGTAGTCGGCTAAAAACTTAAGTGATAAATCCTGAAATGTAAAATTACTATTGATATAGTTGATGATTTCATCATAATCCACTACATATTCTTTCTTTTGTGTCGACAAAGATTTCAGCATATAGTCCACCATTATCATCATATCATTGTAAGCATTTTTTGGCGGTTGATTTAAGCAATCATAGATTATTTCAAATTCAAGTTTATCCTCTTTGTAAGGAATTTTTTTCATCCGCATGGTCTTTAAAACAATTGTCAGAATACGGCTGTACAACTCCTTTTTTATTCTCGGAGAAGTGGTTTTGTGATTTTCGACAGCACCGTTTATGATTTCGTAGACTTTATCTGAATTTGCCGATAAAAGAGCGGCGGATAACTCATTTTGAGTTCTCTTGTCGAAGGAGATATTGTCAATAATCTGTTCGGGAGCATATAATCGTATTCTTGAATCGACAGTTTCCAATTCTTTAAAATCGGTTAAAGCTTCGATATGTGCGGTTTTTAAACCCTTTATATCACTGTGGATGCCGCTTTTTCCCACAGAAATATTTATAAGCTCAGTATCATTTTTTAAGTATCCAAATAACTGATGCAGTAATTCATCAATGGTTTTATTCTGGCTTTCTGTATCAAAGTTTAATATTATATACAGCATATCATGCTCGGCAGGCAGTACATAACAAGAAAAATGAGCGGAGAATAAATCTTTTACAACACTGTAAAAGCCGTACTTAAATCTGTCATAATCTGCCGAATTATATAAGTCATAGAGTTTTGCGGTAGGCGATATCTGAATTATCAGAACACCGAACAGACGGTGAGGAAATTCAAGTGAATCGGAAATTACCTGTTCTTCTGCACGGCCAATAAAGCAATCGTTTGAGTTCAGCAGATTAATCAGGTACTTTTCCTGTGCGCCGGGAAGAACAGTTTCAAGTTTACTTTGCACATTGGAGGCAAGCAAGGTTATATCCTTTAAAATATTATTACTGCTTTCAAAGGAGTTGTTTTTGACAAGCATATTTTTGATGTTTTGCAGAGGGTTGTAGATATTCAAAGTATTTCTAAAAGCAAAAAGTATAGAAATTATAAAGAATATCAGCATTATTATAAAAGAAAACACGATGTTGGGTAAAATCTGTTTGATTATATCGTAGGTAGGAATAACTGCAAAATATGTATAGCCGATAAGAGAATTGTTTCCTGAATAGAATGAAACAATCACTTCTCCATTTTCAAATTTGTATTGAAAAGTGCTTTTATCAGATGACAAAAGTTTGGCGATAAAATTAGTTGTAAACGCTTCTGTTTTGACAGAAGCCTCGCTGTCTGCCGTAAATACTTCGTTGGTGTATTTGTTTAAAATATAAAGCTTGGAATTTTCGGTAAGTCCGTTTTTGGAATGTTGCATATTCATCAAATCGTTCATATTTATGTCGAAAACAAGATAGTTTTTCTTTTGATTATCAGCAATAATTTGAAATACGATAGGAATAACCATTACATCATCAATATTGCCCGAGAGGACAACGGGAGATAAAATGCGATACGGTTCGGAGTGATAGAAGTTAAAATTTTCCCAATAATCCAGTTTGTAATTTGAATAAGTGTGAGAGGATGTAAAAAAGTCATCGCAGGAATATACACCTTCGGTACAATAGATGGTGTTTGCGGATTGGTTGTATATATAAATACTCTCCATGTATGAATATGAATTACATATACTGGATAATGCTTGCGAAATATCGGGGGTGTATGTAAAGTCAGACTTATTCATGGCGTCGGAAATGCTTGGAATATTATTGAAAATATCATAGGTGTCCGTAAGTGTAGTTAATTTTGATTCACAGGAATCAGATAATTGGAATAAAGCGTTTGCGGCATTTTGTTTTACAATACTGAGATTTGCATTGTAGTTGTATATAAGTATCGATACAAAAGAAACGGTAAAAATAATAGTCGGGATTATTACAGAGAGAAACAACGGAAGAAACGATTGGTTGTTTTTTGCCTTGTTTCGGATAATTGTTTTCATAATTACATCCCCTTGTAATTTTATTAATATAATTATACAATAAAAAAATTTTTTTGTCAATAGATGGCTTGCAAATCCTCGATAAATAAAGGGTTTAGAAGAGACGGGCAAAAAAATGAGACCTTCAAAATTTTAACTATTTACATATTGAATTTACTGTGTTACTATATGATAAAACAAATAAGCAAACATAAAAGCAGTGAGAGTCAAGGTAAAGGAAATTAAAAATGAAAAGACACAAAACAAAGAAAATGAGGAGACCTGTTGCATGGTTACTTATGCTGATTATTGTATTTGTAATGTCGGTATCGGGTTGTATGCAAGAGAAGTCAGATGATGAAGTCAATAACAAAGATGACAAGATTGTAATTAGCGTAGGAGGATATTTCTGCGATGAAAAATTAAGTCCGGAGCTTTATGAATATCAGCTTGATGTGGTGAGAAGATTCGAAGAGGCATATCCCAATGTCAGAATTGTAGATTCTAAATGGAATTTTGATGCAGATACTTATCTTTCAAGTGCAGAAGGAAATACTTTACCAACGACATATTATGTTCCGCTGACAGAAGCATATACCATAATAAATCTCGGTTATGCGGCTGATATAACAGAAGAGTTTCAAAAAAGAGGCTTTTATGAAAATACCAGAGATTTTATGATTGAAAATATTTCTAAGGGAGGTAGGATATATCTTATACCTGCAAGTAATTATGATCAAGGCTTATTTATTAATATGGATTTATACAGGAGAGTTGGACTTGTTGATGCAGATGAAACTCCGTATCAGCCAAAAACATGGGATGAGCTTGCGATAATTGCAAAAAAAATGAAAGATGAAACAGGAGTTGCCGGGTTTGTAATTCCTACATCTGGTCGTGCGGCAGGCTGGCGTTTTACGCCTATTGCGTGGAGCTACGGTACTGTATTTGAAGAAAAGGTGGACGGAAAATGGAAGGCTAAGTTTGACAGTCCTGAGTGTGCTGAGGCATTGCAGTTTGTAAAGGATTTAAAATGGAAATACGATGTCCTGCCGGATATGGATATTGATTCAGAGAAGTATCGTGAGGTTATTGCAAGGGATGAAGCTGCTATGGGTATAATGGAGGAAAACTTAGCTCAAAAGGTAATAGATTCCTATGGTATGAAGCGGGATAATATTGGGATTGTTTCTATGCCTGCGGGGCCTAAGCGCAGAGTTACGCTGATGGGCGGAGGATACCGAGTTATAAACAAAAATGCAACCTCTGAGCAAATAAAAGCGGCGATGGATTGGACGGAGTTTACGGGTGTGACCGTAAATGTTAATGACGAATTTATCATGAATTTCGAAGAAAACTTAAACAGCTACAAAAGGCTTGGATATATAATTGGAATTGAGATGATAAGTCCGTGGAATGACTCTGCGGAAACAGAAATATACAGAAATAAAAATAATGTTGAAAATCTTAATGTGAATTATAATCACATCAAATTATTTAACGATAAATCATCAGTTGAGATACAGATGGAGGCACCAGTAGAGGCGCAAGCTTTATATGATATATTGGGAGGAGTGGTTAATAAGGTTTTGACAGATGAAAATGCAGATCCGTCACAGCTTTTGCGTGAGGCGGCAAAGGAATTTCAGGAAAAATACCTTGATTATTTGGAGTAATAGAAAATATGAAAAGGATTAATGAAAATAACAAAACAAACATTCTGATTAGGAGGGCTAAGAGTATGAGAAAGTTTAGCATTATTTTAGCATTTGTTTTATTGATAAGCGGGCTTTCGGTGTATGCAACAGAGAGCTATGCTGTGACAGATACCTATCAATCGAAAACTGAGACCGTTCAGGGGGTTAACGGGTGGTATTTTTGTGCCTTCCCAAATGGTACAAGAGAGGATATGGAATATTATTCATCAAACAGCAGGTGGAAAAGACCCGGTGGCATTGAAGCGTACCCGCTGATTAAGTCACCTGATATGCTTCCGGGGAATGAGGTTGATTGCGGTTTTGTGTTTGTTGCGCCAAAGGCCGGTATAATCAGACTTGAAGGTAAAGTTGAAATATTGGAGAAAGCAAATGTGACCGCAAGAATTTTCAAAAAGAACGGTAAAGAATTACTCTGGGATGAAGCGCTGAAAGCACCGTCTTTGTGCGGTACATATAATACTCTTACACGTGTGAGTGAGGGTGAAGAGATTTGGTTTACGGTAGACAGCAACGGTAGCAATAGTAATGACTTTGTTACTTGGTGGCCTAAGGTTGAATATATGGATATGGCATATGTTCCAGTGTCGGAAGTTGACAAAGAATATAACTATAAGACGGACTTCCCATCTGCAGACGAGCAAGGTAAGGACGGATGGCATGCCCAATATAACATGGGTACGAATTACAGCGAATTTAATGATATGCTGTGGGATGGTGCTTTGTCAGGGTATGCCGTAAACGGAATAAGTGGCAGAACTGCATATATGACATGCGAGACTATGTGCTCTGGCAGCGGCACTGCGTGTGCTGCAGTGTGGGTTTCACCGTTTGCGGGTATTGCGCGTCTAAGCTCAGACGGCAATATTATCAGCAATGGCAGAGATATATCAATGAAAATTGCAAAGACGGACAAGACTAAGAAGAATGGAGAAGTTCTTTGGTCAAGTGTTGCTGATGCTGGTGATGAAAGCGGTATAAATTATAGTATTGACGTACCAGTCGCAGCAGGCGACAGACTGTATTTCGTATCAGAAGGCGGCGGTGAGCTGATTTGGAATCCATCAATCAGTTATATTCAAACTACGTTGTTTGCAAATAGCGGCAAGCTGTTGACGGATATGTTATTCGTAAATGACGGAGATGTGGTGGATTGTATTTTTGAAGACGGCGATACCATATACCGGGATACAGTATTTTTCCTTGCCGTATATGACAGCAACAATTGCTTGAGAAGGCTGACAGAAGCAACTAATATCGCAGCAGAGGAATGGAACCCCAGGGAATTGGGAATGTCGGTCAATATGAATTTCGGTGAGGAAAGCTATGAGGGCTGGAGGATATCCCTACTTGCGCTGACAGGTGAGTGCGGCCGTTATTTCAGTACGAATAATTCGGCATCGGCATATATCGATTAGGTTCATAATTAGGATGTGTAATGAAAGGAGCTTGAACAGCGGTGAAAAAAACAGTTAGCTTATTTACAGCGTTGATTATCTTGTCGGCAATGCTTGTCAGCCCGGCATATGCAGCGGTTACTGATACATATCAGTCAGTATTTGGAAGTGAACAGGGTGTCAACAACTGGTGCTTTTGTGAGTTTGACGGAAACAACTATAAGGAATTAATATGGGATGCAGCTAAGAAACGCTGGAAAACTTCATCCGGAGATAATTACCCGATTTTTGCATCCGACCAGATGATGCCGGGAAATGAAATTGGTGTCGGATTGTTGTTTATCTCTCCTAAGCGCGGAATGCTTCAGATGAAAGGTGAGGTTTGCCTGCCGTACAGCGACGGTGCAGGCGGAAAGGTTATTGCTCGGATTATGAAGGGCAAAAAGGTACTATGGTCGGAAACTGTTGCAGGTAAGACTGTTGTAAACTACGACCTGACTAATATACCAATTAAAGAAGGAGAAGAGTTGCGGTTTGTTGTAAATTGTGCAGGAACGAATGAAAATGATTTTACAAGATGGTGGCCATCTGTTGAATATACAGATAAGCAGTACGTTCCGGAAAAGGATGGATTTTTATATTATCAGTGCAGCCAAGACGGCGAAGAAAAACAGCTGATATTTAACGAGATTACCGGACAGTATATTGCTGACGATGACGTAGCTTATGTAAGTTCTGATGAGATTTTCCCTACGGTGAACTATTCATTGATCAGGAGGTATAACGTAACAGAGGACGGTCGGCATCGTATTTATGCAAGCTTCGGCGCAAGCGATAAGCGCGGAGGCGGTAATGTGGTTACTGTGTTTCGCAATAAGGAGCAGATATGGGAACAGTTGATTCCGGCAGGTGAGATGAGTGCGGTGGATGTTCGTGCTTTATGTAAAAAGGGTGACGTGCTGGATGTTAAGGTCAGTGCAAATCGATACACAGGGTATAATCAAGTGGAATGGGAAGGAGATATTTATAAATTTAACGGCACAATATTTTGCGATGGAGGCACAAGCGCCGGATTTTCGAACGCAGTTCTTACAGAGTACGGGTTGGACTCGTTTGTTAAAACAAGTCAAGGAAGTGGAGTAGAATACTATTCCGTATACTGTGACAAAAAGTATCCAATGGAATACGATACCTCTGCAACTAGATGGAAAAGTACAGTCGGAGACGGCGGTTATATATCTGCAGAAACGGCAAGACCGGGTAAAAGTTCAGATACATATATTGATATTACACTCACCCGGGACGGGATGATTAGAATTGCGGGGGATTTGGCTGTAAGCAGTGCAGGAGACGGTGTTTTAAGCAAAATTTCTTTAAACGGAGTTGTTATATGGTCAAGCCGCGTCGGAGAGGAACGATCCGTGCGCTGGGATGAGCCGTATGACGTAAGCTATTTTTCAAATTGTGTCAACGCTGTGGCAGAGGTTCGGTCAGGTGATGTACTGAGTTTTTCGTTCGCAAAGTGGCGTAATGACTTGAATGATTCTATAAATATTAAAAATGTGAAGCTGTCATATATTGAAGGGAACCCCTTGTCCGAAACAACAAGGTGGAAACTTAATAAGAGCATTGTTATAGATACACTAAATAAGCTGATTTCTGCTTCGGGGAATACAGCTTCTGCTGATATATTGGTTTTGGATGGCACAACGTATGTGACAGCGTCCGAAACTGAAAAGCTGCTTGGAGGCACATTGCCTGCCGATGTATATACAGAAATTCACGGTATGCAGTATGTAATGCTGCGGAAGGCGGCTGCGGCTATGGGAAAGAATGTCCTGTGGACGTCTGACAGGCTGATAATTATATATGACGGTATCCCGGTGTTGTACGGATATCCTGAACTTGACGAAATAGATATTGCTTTGAGAAGGGGTGAGTTGTTTGAGTAAGAAATTATGTACGTTTTTGCTTGCTTTAACATTTGGAGTAGTGACGTTTTTTCCGGTGGGAGTCTTTGCAAATTCTCCTGATATGTATAAAACAACAGAGGCAGCATATGGGACTCCTGTTATCGACGGTAAAATTGACGAGGTATGGAACAAAACAAACTATAATATTATCGAAAACTGCCGTACAACAGGTGCAACCGAATACAAGGGCTGGTTCAAGGTGCTTTGGGATAATGATCGCATCTATGTTCTGTCAAGGATATATGACAGAAAGCCGGAAAACGTGGCCGGTTACGCATGGTACAACGACTCTGTTGATGTTTACATTGATGAAAACTACAATCGTACCAATTTTTATGAAGAGGACGACTACCAGCTTCGTGTAGGATGGGATTCGTTTGTCAGCGGTAATAACTACGGCAACTTTAACGATGTTATCGGGAAAAGCGAGGTTACAGATAACGGCTTTATATCGGAGATGTCTTTTCCTTTAAAAACCACAAAGCCCAAGGAAGGGCTTAAAATTGGATTCGATGTACAGGCCACGGCGGCAGAGGAGTTAGGCATTGAAATGAGATGCTATATATGGAATGTGGATATTGACGGCACCTGGAGCTATAATAATCCTTCTGCTTACGGTACGTTGATTTTGAAAAACAGCGTTAGCGTAGTTCCGTTTGAGGAGCCTGAGTGGATTCCCGCATCAGTTAATAAGGGATATTGTGAGGTAGAAAATCCGGTTAAATATGACCTGATGGAAAACCAAACCGTTAATGTGGATAATACCCAAACAATTCATACGCTGCTGCTTGCGGATGACTATCCGCTTATGGAAATAAGTGAACTTGCGGAAGTAATAGGAGGCAGCAGTGAGGGAAACACATTGAAAAAGGAAGATGTTGCTCTGACATACTATCCGGGACAAAGACTTGCGGAATATAACGGCGGACATTTGATGCTTGAGCGTGAACCGAGTATGCATGGCGGTAAACTGTATGTTCCGGTAAGCAGTATCGTGCCGACAATGTTGTATATGATGCACTATAACCGATTCGGAAGCTGTTTGAGTATTTGGAGCGGGACGTGCTATCCGGAGTCAGAGATTACATTTTATGCGAAGGATTACGGTGCGGTCGGCGATGGAGTGACATATGACGGCAAGGCGATTTTAAGTGCAGTTAATGCGGCACTCAATTCCGGACGGCCCACAACGGTTGAACTTGAGCCGAATAAAACATATTTGCTGGACGAAAGAATAGATAATATGGCGTATCTATTAATAGAGAATACCGAGAATTTTACGTTTGACGGCAAGGGCAGCAAGCTTTTGCTTGAAAAGCCCACAAACTCATTTGCGCAGCTTGTAAACTGCACAAATGTTAAAATTAAGGATGTATCGTTTGACTATATTGAGCACACTGCATCTCAAGGCAGAGTTATATCAATGGACTATGATAACAACAGCCTTCATGTAATAATTGACGAGGGATTGCCTCTTCCGGCGGCGGATGACTGGGTGAAGTATCAATATCCGGATTTTAACCGCGGCGGATGGTGGATAGGACAGTTCATTGATCCGGTTGAGAATCATCCGAAGTTTGCCGATCACGACTGTTTTTGGATTAGCGAAATCAATCCGATCGATGTTGATAAAAGAGAGTATGAGGTAAAGTTCAGAGATACGGGCTTTATCCAAGACGGCGAGGTTGGCGACAGAATTGTGTTTAACACACGTACAAGTGCATATGACATTGGTGAAAAAACTTACGGCGACTTTACTGCTCTGCATGCAATAAACGTTAGATACAGCGGAGACGTTACTTTTGACGGCGTAAAAATTTATGGCTCGCCGTGGTTTGGTGCAGAATGCGGATTAAATTGGGGACGTATTACCTTCAGAAATTACGGGATGCTTACGCGTGACGGTCGTTTGTTGGCAGCAAATTCAGACGGTATTCACCATTACAGATGCAGAGGAGGACTTGTTGTTGAAAACAGCATTTTGATGAACAACTTGGATGACCATATTAATACAAAGGGTGAAAGTACCGATATCTTAGAGCAGGTGGACGAATGCACATATAGGGTAAACAAGGATATGATGTACAGACAGGGTGATGAGTTAATATTTTTTGACTCGTCAACTCATAAGAATTTGGGAAATGCTTTCATAAAGAATGTGGAGGTGTCTTCGGCGGGCGGATGGAATATCACCATTGATCGTAAGATTGATAACGTTATTACGCTGAAGGATAATAAGGGAAGGTCAACCCTGCTGTATAATATTGATTGCAGCGGACGAGGTTCTGTTATCAGAAATAATAAGTTCATCTATTCAAGGCGTCACGCCTATATAACAAGGTCGACAAACTCTATCTTTATGAACAATCTGGTCGATAACTGCGGCGGCAGCTCTTTGATTGCAAAAAATGAGATCTTCCCGAGTAACAGTGAAGGTCCGTTCCCGTCATCCTTCACAATGAGAGATAATAAGCTGCAGGCTGACGGAATTATCAGCGGATATTATCCTGTTGAAGTAAAATCATGGAATGCCAAAATGGGTGATTCGGCCATGATTGATGGATTCCTTATGGAAAATAACGAAATTAATGTTGTTCCTAAGGTTGCGACAGTGAGAATTTCGCATGCTAAGGATGTTTATCTGCTGAATAATACACTAATCTGCGATAAGGAGATTGACAGCGGAACTATTCCGGTCATTTTCCTCAACTCGGAAATCGCAAAGGTTGACGGATTAAAGCTACGGTATAAAACAAATATTGAAAATGCCATTGCTGTTATAGGGTGTAAATATGACATAAATGATTTTACCAATATTGATCTGGGGGACAATTCAGCTGAAATGTATTTGATTAAATAAAGCGCGTTTAGTCTGCTGCTATCAAGAAAGGAGAGGTTTTCATCATTATGAAAATAAGAAGAGAATTTACTGCAGGCTTGCTGGCATTGATACTGGTGTGTTCGGAGCTTCCGGCAAGGCTGCAGACTGCATATGCAACAGAGGAATACAGCGGAGATCTCAGATGGGATTTCTACGCGGACACAGAAGGTGTTACGGCGGGAGGTTTGGGCGTATCGACAAATCTGAATATTTCGCAAAGTACTGTAGACGGGGAGGGATGCTTGAAAATAACAAATAACAATCCGGATAATTCGGAAAAGTTCAATGGTTATATTAACATGGATTTGGGAAGCGTATCTTCTGAATACAGATATCTTCGTTTCCGAATGAAGAATATAACCCGCAACTGGGAAATGCCTGTAAGAATCTTTCAGGATGGCAGCGATACTGTATTGTATGGGGTAAAACCGGAAATTTCAAACAGCTTCCCCAATAACTTCGTTGAGTATGAGGTGGATTTGAGAGATAAAACAAGAATATGGTTTTTACCGAATGGTACATCGGTGAGCGGTACAGTCGGTACATTGGGTGATTCGGTATCGGATATATCCGATATAGACGGCTATGATAAGCTGAGATTGTACTTTATCGGCACGGCTACGGGCAGCAAAGAGGGCTACAATGGAGAAATATATATTGACAATATCGTGATGAGTAATCATTCGAAGAACGATTCGGAAAATCTTATCAGCAGTGTTACTTTAGGTGAAGATGAATATACGGAATTCGATCCTGCGAAAGATGTTTTTGAAACCGTACTCGACTATTATTCTTATAATAACCTCACGCAGGAAACGGCTGAGGATATTATAAGTGTTGAGTCTGTAAGCGGTGCTGAAGTGATTGGAATGGAATGTAAGACGGCGGGCAAGACAAAGGTTGTCGATGTCACCGTCAAAAAAGATACGGCTTACCGCACGTATCGCTTTATAATGATATCAAAACCGAGGCCGATTACTCCGGTTGAGATAACCTTGGATAAGTGCGTGTGGAATGGTAAGCAAATAGAATATTCAGGCACCTTATCACCGGGCGGAAGCGGATTGGTTACTCTGATAGTTAAAAGCAAGACCGATGACAGGATTTTATGGAGCGGCGTTATTTCTGCCAAGGGTGACGGAAACTTCAGCGGAATAGCCGGAGTTTATGATGAAGAGGAAGAGCCGGTTAAATTGAATGTCAATATTATATTCGATGTTTTGGGCCTCTCCGAGCCGTATGTCATAGATGATGTATACATTAATGATAAATATATGCAGAAGCAGGCAGAGGGGGCCGCAGCAGCACCAAATGCGATGGATTATATTATGGAAAATGAGGATACTTTCAAAAGAATGGGTGCTTGGACAGACAGATATAATGCGTTGGATGAGCCGAAAAGTTTGGCGGTTAAATTGAGTGTTGAACATTCCAAGTCGGAGCTTGCAAGAGATAATGTGGCAGAAATAATAAACGGAAATTATATGGCTCAGGTTCTGCCTGATATGGACGAGACAGAGGCACTAGCCCTTTTAAGTGAGTTCGATGAGAGGTCTGCACAAATTACGGTAAGTGTTAAATCCTTTAATGACTTTACTGTCGAACAGCAGAAATGGATTTTAAACAATACATATAACAATTCAGAGTCTCAAAACTGGAATGAACTGAAAACAGCACTGCGCAAGAGCACGCTGCTTGCTATAGTAAATTCTTGTGCTTATGCGGATTTACATCGTTTGCTTGTCGATAATGCCGATTTATTGGATAATAAAGTCAGTGCTCTTGAAAATGAAACGGATAAGGATATAATTAACAGTGCAATGAAGAGCATTGTACTTAAAGCAAGAACTGCTCCTTATACGGATATCGATGATTTGATATATGATATTTCAGAGCAGTTTAAGAATGCAGATAAGCCTTCGACGGGGGGAAACAATACTTCGTCGAACGGCGGCAGCGGTGGCTCAAAAACTTCTGTTGCCGTATCAGGAGAGCCGGTGATTCGAACGAGTGAAGACAAACCTGAAGTATTTAAGGATATGGTCGGGTATGATTGGGCAAAGGATGCGGTAGAGAGATTGTATGGACACGGTATTGTAAACGGAGTTTCAGACAATATATATGAACCGGGCCGCAACGTAAAGAGAGAAGAGTTTGTAAAAATGCTTGTAAAGGCGTTGGGAGAGGAAACGGATTCTGTCAGCGTCGTGTTTACGGATATACCGGAGGGACATTGGTGCGCAACTTATGTATCAAAGGGTGCCGAAATGAAGCTGGTTATGGGGTTGCCTGACGGTAGCTTCGGGGCAGGCAATGATATAACTCGTGAAGATATGGCAGTAATTTTGCTGCGTGCCATGCAAAGATCAGGATGTGAGTTCTTTGACAGTGGAATTGACTTTGCAGACGAAGATGCTATATCGGATTATGCAAAAGAAGCCGTGGCTAAACTGTCCGGTGCGGGTATAATAAATGGCGTTGGAAATGGACGGTTTGTGCCTATGGCACCTGCCACGCGTGCAGAGGCTGCTGTAATGTTGTCCCGATGCCTGGATAAAATCTCGTTGTAGGAAAGGAGCATTCTTGTGAAATTTAGAAAGATTGCGTTACTGATAGTGTTTTTGCTTGTGATTCAGCTTATGCCAGGTGTTTCGGTCAATGCGAGCGATGATAGCACAGACAGCCGTGTTATACGTTTCTTAACGGCTTTTGACATTATGGGTGTTGATGAGAAAAGCGGAAATTTTTGGGATGAAACTCTCGTCAAAAGAAGCGAAATGGCTATGATTTTATGTAATATGTTTCGTGTTACTCCAACGGTGGAAAGCAGTCCAATGTTTGAGGATGTAAGAGAGGATGAACGCGCATATGTAGAAACAGCCGTGCGTAACGGTTATATGTCGGGACATGGTTCCAATCGGTTTGAACCGAAGGAGTTTGTCACAAATGAACAGCTTGTTAAGATTTTTGTATGCGCTCTCGGCGGTGACAGCCTTGCTCGGCGCGCAGGCGGATATCCCAACGGATATGTGGAGATTGCCAAGCGGCTTGGTATTTTTAATTCGATAAACGGAGCTCTTTCGGAACCCTCAACACGATCGAATGTTGCGGCAATGATTTACGATGCCATGCACGCGGATATGTTGAGGTTGACAAGCATTTCAAGTGACGGCGAAAACTATGATATAATTGAGAACCATACATTTTTAACTGAGGTGCTCAATATTTATAGGTATGAAGGCACTGTAACTGCAAATTATTTTACCGGCGTTGACGACAGCAGCGGACTTGAAAAGGACATGGTAGAAGTAGAAGGAAAGGTTTACAGCGACAGCGAAGGCTTTACTGATGAATATTTGGGTTGCAGCGTTATAATTTATGTAGATCAGCCGGAAAATGCGAAGATTGGTGAGATTGTGTATGCAGAGGAGAGCAGAAAAAACACCACTGTTGAAATTGATACAGAAAATATCAGAGAAGTGTCTGATTCTGAGGCTCAGTATGTTGAGAATGACCGCAAAAGAACGTTGAAACTTTCGCCGGTTGCAGATATGATATATAACGATAAGTCGACTGATTATGATACATCACGCCTGAAAAGCCTCAGAAACGGGTATGTTCGTTTTATTGATAACAATGGCGATAAGATGTATGATGTAATAATTATAAGAGAGTTTACAACGGCGGTTGTATACAAGATTGAGGCAGGGACGGGGAGAGACAAGGTATTCTTTTCGTACGGAGTACCGGCGATTACGCTGGATGACAGCAGTAGCTTCGGTTTTTATCGGGACGGTAAAAAGACCGAAATCGAGAATGTTGGAATAGGTGAGGTTGTGTCTGTTGCGGTATCAGATAATGAATCAGGTAAAAAAGCATATCGCTTGGAGCTTTCTTCTGAGACTGTATCAGGTTCTGTGAAAATTGTAAAAGACGAGGGTGACAAGACATATGCGGAGATAAACGATGTTGATTATGAGATAGGCGATTATTGTAGAAAACTGATTGAGCAGAATTATCTTGGGGCGTTGAAAGCAGGCAGCGTCGGTACATTTTACCTGGACTCAATGGGAAAGATTGCATATTTTGATATAAACAAAAGCGGTGCCTATGTGGGATATTTAATACAATCTGCGGTAAATGAAAATGTGTTTACGCCAATACTGTCGGTTATGCTGTTCTCGGCGGAGAAAGGTATACAAAGTTATAGGATAACGGATAAAATTGTTGTAAACGACAGTAAAATGGATGTTTCGGATGTTGTAAACAATGCTCGGCTGATGGAGGAGTTTGGCACGCAGCAGCTTGTTCAGTTTGATGAGGACGATGACGGCGGTCTAAAGAAGATAGTTTTCCCTGTGATTGGGTATGACGAACAGGATTTTTCGTTAGATGTAGATGCGAGTACAACTGCCACAAAACTGATTTTGACAAGTGCATCGGTGCTGGACCACAAGTATTATGTTACCGCAGGAACAAAGGTGTTTTCGGTTCCCGGCATGCTGTCCGATGTTGTAGATACAGAGCCGGCACATTATAAAGTTTATACCGGTACATATTTTGCGGATATAGGAAATTCATATGCCACATATCTCTATGATGTTGAGAAAAACGGATTTGTAAGGTATGCGCTGTACAAACGATGGTGGAATGAGGATCATGTTTGGGATGGAAGTCCGGTAATTTTGGTGACCGGATGCGGAGACGGCTTAGATGATGACGGCGAAGAAATTAAAGTTGTGAGCGGTCTTAATGAATCCGGTAAGGAGGTCGTGCTGAAGACCCCCGTTACGAATAATACAAGCAAGCTTAAACCCGGCGATGTTTTTCAATATACCAACGATTTTAAAGGTAAGGTTCATGATATAAAAATAATGCACACCGTTGACTCCGACTTGTACGCACCTATAAATATTGACCCTGCTTATTCGGGCTATAAGTCATACGGAGAGGTTATAAGATGTACGCCCAACAGTATGCAGATAAGTTCCGCTGAAGATCGATCGCCTAATATGGAGCCTACTCGGGTTGACAGGATTGTTATGAACAACGGCAAGGCTGTATGTGCATTCAGTAAAGAAAGACAAAAATACAGAATTATATCATTTGAAGAAATTAATCCGGGTGACAATGTATTTGTATGCATTAACGAAGAGAATGAATCCAGAATGATTGTTGTATACGAGTGAGCGATTTGGGAGGTAATGTGAAATGAAAAAATTTATTTTGCATATATTACTCTGCTTTGTATGTACATCGTTTCCCTTTGGCATTTCTTGTGATGCGACAGATGCAGACATATATAAGTATACATACGGTGAAAAACAAGGAGAAAACAATTTCTATTACTGTATGCTCGACGAGAGCGGCAATGTAGCAGAGTTGACCCTTCAGACCGTGACAAATGGCAGCAGGCGCTGGAAATCAGACAATGATTATCCGTTTATAAAAAGCGATTGTATGCAGCCCGGTGAACGGAATGCGGTGTGCCTTAAGTTTGTTGCGCCGAAGTCGGGAATGCTTCGACTTGCGGATACAGTTTCGTTAATGATAAGAAATGACGATGGAACAGCAAAGGGAAAGATTGAGTCGTCGGTGTTAAACGGCAACACAAAAATTTGGGACAGAACGCTGTTGGGAAGCGATTGGCAGCAACGCTACGATTTACTGACATGGATAAACGAAGGAGAAAGTCTGTACTTTTGTGTGGATTGCTGCGGAAGCCCATCAAACGATTTAACCGTTTGGTTCCCTACAGTCGAATATGTATCACAAACACAGTTTAAAAGTAATATCGGAAGCACGGTGAGAGGTGTTGATAATTTCTATTTTTGTTCATTCGGAAACACGATGACATTGGACTTACCATACGATGCTCCGGAGCAGAGATGGAAACTGAAAGGACTAAAGTATCCTATGGTTAAATGGGACTTTATGATTCCGGGTTCCGATGAGCCTGTTGGAATGAGGTTTGTTTCACCTCAACGAGGAATGGTTAAATTAACGGGAGCGGCAGAACTGAAAAACAGCAATGGGAATGTAGAGGTTATGATCGTGAAAGGCGAGCGTGAGCTATGGTCGGCAAAATTAAATAAAAATAATCTGTCAGCTCTATATGATATATCCGGAGTTCCGCTGGAGAAAGGCGAACAGATTTATTTTAAGGTTGATGCGTCAGGATCAAATGCAAATGATTTTCTTTACTGGGAGCCGACGGTGGATTATGTTGAGGGCGAGTATGTGCCGGAATCTGATATCTGTACATACTATCAAAAGGACACTTCGGGAGTACTGACACAGTTGAGTGAATATAGCGGTGCTTACACTGCAGCGGACGGGATTGCGTATATAAGAGGTGACAGCGTAAGTCCTACAGCAGAATATTCTCTTGTTAAGCGCTTTACGTCAGAGCGGGAGGGCAGATATCGTGTCTATGCTCATATACGACCGGAAGAAAGTGATGCGGATATATTGACAAGTGTATATAAAAACGGTGAAAAGGTATGGAATCAAATGTTCCCCGGAGGCGAGATGGGTACATTGGATGTGCGGATGATGACGGCTAAGGGTGATACTATTGATGTGGAGATTCGTACAGCGACGGATAAAGCTGTGGCGGCTGAGTGGGACTGCAGTATTTCGGAGTTTATGGGGACGCTGTTTTGCGAGGCAAGCAGCAGTGCGGGTATGACATACACGATAACGTCCGGTCAGACAGCTTTGCTTGGAGATATGCTTATGAATCCGTCTGTTTCCAAGGTATATTCGATGAAATATGGGCAAGCTCATGCAATGCAGCTTGATGTACAAGCTATGGTTTGGAAAAACACAGTCAATGATGAAATTGGCTCTGTTTCAAAGACGGAGATTTATCCCGGGACGACATCTGATACCGTTGCGGAAATTACTGTGCAAAAAGACGGTATGCTGAGAATAGACGGAAATATGTCTGTTTTCGATGTCAGCGACGGTGTTGTGAGCAAAGTATATCTTAACGATAAGCTGTTGTGGTCAAGCCGCGTTGGCGGTGAACGTGCAGTGCGTTGGGATGAACCGTTTGACGTATGCTATTTTAATAATGCTGTTCATTTAGTATCTAATGTAAAGCGGAATGATGTGCTGAAAATGACTTTTAACAGATGGAGAAAATCTGTTCGTGACCGTGTAGATATAAGTGATATTAAATTGAGCTATGTAACAGGAGATATTCTTTCAGAAACGACATGCTATAAGCTGAAAAACAGTGTTACGGCGGATGCAAAAAACAAAAAGCTCACGGTTAACGGCATTGCACTGGATGCAGATATTATCTCGAAGGATGACGGAGTCTATATCAAAATATCGGATATTGAGAATATTTTCAGTACAGACTATGATTTGAGCGATATAATTACAGAGAGTGGTGTTCAATATGTCAGGTTTGGTGCGGCCGTGGAGTCTGTGGGAAAAGTATCTGAGAGAGTTAATGAGAAATTTGAAATAGCATATGACGGAATTCCGGTGCTGTTTGGCTATGCAGAGTGCAGCGAAATAGATACGGCGTTAGAGAATAATAGCTTTTATGCGGCGATAGCCAGGTGAATGCAATAATCTAAATACAGCGATTTAAAGAGGGTGGAAATGAGTAAATGAAAAGATTTGTTGAATGGAGATTTTTTTCACTGATGATGTATATATGCTTTATGCAGACAGTGGTAGGAGTTATTCCGCAGACAGTCTATGCCGTTGCAGATGCTCCGAAATCGGTGATATTTACGCTGTATGACAATAAGGGCGCAGAGATTGCTGGCTTTGAAGAAGGAGTGGGAGGCATAACATTTACCGCGTTAGGTACGGGTGTTGATGCGGAGGGAGTGGTAGCCCTGTGTTATGCATTTTATAAAGCGGATAAGCATCTGATAAAAGCAGACATCACAACGATAGAAGTAAATGACAGTGGAGCATTTGAACTTACTGCTCAAGATGAATTTCGTGTGAATGAGGTTCCCAAAAATGCTGTAGCTTTAAAGCTGTTTGCGTTTGAATCATTGGATACAATTTCTCCGTTTGTAAAGTGCAGAGAGGTGCCTTCACGTTCAATGGAGGCAGAGAAAGTCGCATTTGACAGCGATATCTTATACTATTCGGTAGTGCTTGCGGAAAACGAGGCCGCGTGCATGAGTGTTCCTGCTCTTGCCGCCGCAACAGGCGGTACGGCAAACGGGAACAGTATTAGTTGGGGAGATGCTTTAGTAGAGTTTGAAGAAGGAAATAGGCTTGCCAAGTACGGAGATGGACATTTGATGTTGCAGTGTGAGCCGTTTTCAAACGGCAAGCAGATGTACGTTCCGGTTTCTGTGTTGGAACCGGTCAACTGCTGGGCTGTGTACTATGACCGTTTCAATAAGTACATGGAGATAAAAACAGGAACGGACTATCCATCGGATGAACCGACGGTGTTTAAAGCCTCAGATTACGGAGCGAAGGGTGACGGTGTAACGGATGATGGTGTTGCGATCACAGCTGCCATTTATACTGCGATGACATCGGGTAAACCATCTAAGGTGTTGTTGGAACCAAACTGCACATATATGGTGGGTGAACGGGCAGACAGCATGAGCTATTTTACAATTGACGGCGTAGAAAATTTAATTCTTGACGGTCAAGGCAGTGAGATTGTTTTTAAGAATTGCACAAATACATTTTTACAAATTACAAATTGTAAAAACATTAAAATACAAAATTTGGATTTTGACTATTGTGAACCGCCGTATACTCAAGGGACAATTACGGCGGTACACGGGCCGAACAATGCAAGCATTGCGGAAGGATTTGATATTAAAATTGCCGTTGGATATCCTTCGCCTGCCTCCGATAAATGGGTAAAGTATTATTATCAGAATGCTCGGACAGGCGGGTGGTGGTTCGGGAAGCTATTTGAATCGGACAAGGACATAATGAAGTTTGTAAAATACAATTATTTCATGATTGATTCCGTTCAGCGGCTTGAAGAAGAGCGCACATATCGTGTGTTTTTGGGTTCGGCGAGCACTTATTGGTCGCAATTTATAGAGGTGGGAGACAGATTTGCAATCAATACACGTTTTTCTTCATATGATATTGGAGATACAACGCATGAGGGCTCCACATCTGCAGTTATGATTATGTATTCCGCAGATATAACACTTGAAAATGTGAATTTGTACGCTGCACCGTGGCTTGGAGTGGAGGTCGGCTTAAATACCGGTCGTATCAATTTTATTAACTTTGGTGAAGAGACGAGGAATGGACGGCTGCTGTGTGTAAATTCAGACGGTATACATTGCTACAGAAACAAAGAGGGAATTACGGTAAAGAACTGTACGTTTATGAGCTCGTTGGATGATCAAATTAATACTAAGGGCGAGGATGCGGTTATTACACAAAAGATGAATAATACAACCTTTGTTGTGGATTATGATCTGAATTTCCGGGTTGGAGATAAGCTTATATTATTTGATACAAGCCTGCGAAAAGTTTTAGGTACGGCATACCTAAAAGAATTTGCAGAAAGCAGCACCGGTATAAGGCTTGTTCTTGACAGAGAAATTTCAGAAGCGAGTGTCGGTCATATTATTTACGATGCGGACTCAAGTACATCAGGCTCAGTCATTAGCGGAAATACATTTCGAGATTCACGCAGACATGCATATGTTACTCGTTCTGAAAATAGTATTTTTGAGAATAATGACATTATTAACTGCGGCGGAGCAGCGCTGTCTGCCTCAAACGAAATCATGCCGGAGTCGTCAGAGGGACCGTTCCCGTCATCGTTTACCATGAGAAACAACAGAATCTCCTCTCTGCGTAACACACACGGAAGCTACCCGATTGAGGTGATGTCTTGGAAAGCGGAAAACGGTGATTCCAAGGCAATAGACGGATTTTTGATTGAGAGCAATATTGTGGATGTTCCGATTTGTGATTACGACAAGCATACTTTCGCAACGGATAAAAATGTTGTTACATCTATTCGTATCAATTCCGTAGATAATCTTTATATGATAAATAACATCATAACAAGTACGGCGCAGAATGACGTAACACAATACCATGTTATGCCGGTTTATATTAATAACAGCACTGTTCGGATGATAGATGGCCTGTACAGCAACTTTGCAACTCAATCCGAAAACGGTGCGGTTATAACCTTGGATTCATGTGTATTTGATACAGAATGCGTCAAAAATGTCAAAGACTTATCAGGACGAAACGAGGAGATGTATGCGAATCAAAGAAAAAGCACAGACTTGGAATAAACTTGTTCATAGGTAATATAAGAAAAAATTTTATCGAAAAAATTAAAATTTATTATAAAGGAGAGTTTAAGATGAAAAAGTTAAAAAAGGTTTTATCATTATCACTCTGCATGTCGCTGATAGCGGTACTATTGACCGCTGTGCTGGTATTTGCCGAAGATGTGACAGGAGCAAACGGTTCGACGGCAGATGAATTTGTGTGGGTTCCCGTTGTTAAGGGAGCCGAGGTAATGAATAATTTGATGTCAGTTAAGGACAGTGACGCGGATGCGCAAATTAGTTTGGATGAAGATAACAGCAGCGTTAAATTGACATTTACATCCGACACTGATGATGTAAGCAATCGAAAAGTCACAGAGGTGCATCTGGATACCTCAAAGGTGCCGGGTAAAATGCACTATGTAAGTTTTGACTTATCTATCGATAGCTTTATGGACTTTGTTGCAACAATGGATTTGCCGGAGGTAGAGAATTTGAGGCCTTACAGCCTGTATATCGGACAGCATGATGTAACCAGCGAAGGAAATACTGCCACTTACTGCAAGGCGGGTGCGTTGCAGCATGATCCGGATAAACATTTTGTGAAAGATGGTGATTTAGTAGGAAATGTAGCCTGGCTTACAAATGACGCCGTTAAAGGTGTCGGGATGAGGGAAAATCAAGAAATAAATGTAAAAATATTGAGTGAGGCAGACTTTTCACTTAATAACACTAATGTACTCCAACCCATGTATGTATATATAAACGGAGTGCGCGGCGGTCAGCCGGCCTATGCCGATAAGACGAAGGCAAACCAGATGTTTAATTACGATACACTTCGTTTTATTCACTATGCAACAAAGAGTGGGACGGAAACCGTTACTCTTAAAAACTTAGAAATGGGATATGCAAAAACGGATGATTTGTATGTCACGGAGTCATATGCTACGTCTAATGATACGGAGAAATTCCGTAATTGGGAAAATAAGACGGGTGTGGAGTTCATACGGTATTATATATATAATCCAAATAATTACAGATGGATTATATACCCTAACAAAATTCAAAACGGCGGTATTGCTTCGGAAAATGTCAGTGTTATATGGACAAATCAGGAAAATGACAACTGGGGTCTAATAATCGGCAGTAAACAGCGGTTGGACATAAATAGTACAAAGTTAACAGGATCATTTGCGCCGGCTTTTTCGTGGAATGAGACCAAAGGGTGCGTGGATAATGATGATGGTACAGGATGGCTGGCGAAGAGTGGCATGAGCTGGAAAGATGATAAAAATGTAATTGTTACATATATTTTGGATTATGACAATAAGACATTGACGGCGGACTGCAACGGCTTATCCGTGACAACAAATCTTTTAGATTCTGCACCGGAGGGAGAAACAGGAACACCATTTTTGCAACAGATAGCAGATAATGCAACCTTGAAATGCTTTTATGCGGACGGTACCGGTACAACAAAGTATGATGGAGCGATAGTTTCCAAAGTTGAGCATGGTTGGTTTAAGTTGAATAAGGGTATGAATATAACCGATACATCGGGTAAAGATATATCGACAATTGATGGAAAAACAAGTGCAGGTGTTACAGTGTTTGAAAATACGAATTCTGAAGCGGCAACGGTTCTGCTGGCACAGTATGATTCTAACGGTAATCTGATTTGTGTAACGATAAAGGATATACTGGTAGTTGACGGCGTATGCAGGTTTGCACCTTTAAAGTCCGAAAGTGTCGATAATCAGTTTGCAATAGACGACAGTGCTGTTAAATTACGGGCGTTTTTATTTGACAGTTTGAACGGATTAAGGCCGTTGACAGGGTATGATGAAGTTGTTGATAATGTTGCTTCATAAGGATTAAATATTACGTTCTACAAATGCTTTTGAAGCTGTAACTATAAACCGGACTATTTCGCTTAGTTAGTCCTCCAATAGTATCCGATCAACAATCAGCGATATCAATATTTAAAGAAGGGAAGAACCAAAAGTGGCAATCTCCGGGCTTGGAAGGGAATTACAGGTATAAGCTTAATATAATCTGTCAATAATAATTATTGGCTTTTACCCCAAGACAGGATACGGCAATGCTGAAGAGCAACCGGAGCGGTCTTGCGGATTTTGTACTAAAACGGGCGGTGACTTTTCATCGCTCGTTTTGCCCGTTTTAGGGAAAACCAATGCGTTAAACTGGAACACGGTTTCCGATACGGGACCTTTATAGGGCACTCTGCCCTCTACGCCATGCGGGTTGCGCAATATTCTGCTACTCCGCCCAAGATATAAATTGCTGAATAAAATTTTCCCGGATTCTTGGCAATAGCCTGTATAAATTAACTTATCATTTAGTCTTATAAATATAATTCACATTATATATGCCGTATTTTCTGAGAGTTTTTGTGATATAACTTTTCAGTGCGGCATAGTCCTTTCTTTTGCCGAGATATTTGTGCCCGTCGGCGGTGTTAGCTTTTTTCTGTAAAATTGAGTTTTCTATGATAAAATATTCTGTTTTATGGGCAGGAATGGCCACATTTTGGCTT
>CACXES010000120.1 GCA_902766745.1 uncultured Ruminococcus sp. | reverse complement strand
CGAATTTTTGACAAGCGGTAACAAATTCCAAGCATTAGGCAGTGACAAAACCACAGCGTATAAGCTTCCGCAGGGAGTGATTGATAACATAAACACAGACCATACCTGGTGGAGATTTGTAAATGACCACAGAAAGCAAAACGGAGCGCAAAGTACATATAAAGCAGGTGTGTCGTTGCTTTCTGTCACCGATTTTGAGACATATAAGGGCAAACTCGGCGTTTTGGATGTATTTGCGGACGCAAATGTAAATCAAGGTGCTTCCGACAACGGCAATACGGTAGCAGATGTTTATTTTGTAAGAGATACAAATAACTGGGGCGGCGACGCAGCGATAGTTATGTGCGGAAAGGTTTCGGACGATCGAACTCAGTACGGTTATAGATATTTGAGCAAATGGGCAAATCAATACGGACTGTTAAGACCGGCATTCTATTTGAAAAAGGACTTCTTTAAGACAACAGAGCTTGACCTTTCGAAAACAGGCGAGGCTGTTTTGAATATGATGAGAGAAAGGTATTGTATTGAGGACTTAGCGGATATTTATTCTGAGCAGGAACTTATTGACCGTGGATTTACACACAGCTATTCCATGCAGGCATATTTTTCGTTGTATAACAGCACAGCGGAAATCTATTCACTAAACGGTGCGACAAGCCTTCAAGCAAATGTCACCATAAGAAACCGCAACAGCATCGATACCGAAGCAGTGCTTTTAATGGGAATTTATAACGAAAAAGGAGAAATGGTGAAAATAGCCAAACAAGAAGTTGTGTTAAAAGCGCAAAGTGACGTTGACGGATGTGTTTACATTGATTCACTTCCGTCGGGAGTTAACGATAACTATAAGGTAAGCGTAATGCTTTGGGATAGTGTAGGAGAAATGTATTCGTTGACGGGTCGCAAGATTACATTTGTTGATAAGGGCGAGCTGTAAACAAAAAACTTAAACACAGTCAATAATAAAAGCGTATTTAATTAATGTATTTTTGCGTTTTACAAACAGCTAATAAAATGTGAAGGAGGATTTTTTTATGAGACGCTATTTAATATCTGCCGTAACTGCGGTTGCAGTAATGTGCAATTTATGCTTTTCGGCAGAAGCGGCTATTCAAACCGTTAAATACGACACTGAAAATCAAATTTTGACAATTACAGGTAGTGAAGATTCAAAATTGAAAGCAATATCCGTAGAAGTGCTTAAAGGCGGAGTAACAGATGAGCAGTTTGAGGAGGCAGACCATGAAGCAAGGTTTGAAATGATTGCTCATGCAGATGAAACGACAAGTATGGAAGAAGGGAAATGGAATTTCAGCTTCGGTTTTCCGGCGGACTCAGAAAAGCACATAATACGTATTCGCTCAGGAAAAGAGAGTGAAGTTGAAAAATACAGTATTTTTGCGGCAACGAACGAGGAGTTCGAGGATGCGTTTGATAAAATAAACAATGCCGCCTCCGATAATATTTCGGATAGATTAAACGAATGTGTTGGTGTTCTTGGCTTGAATTATGATGCATTTGAAAAACTTCCGATGAAAAACAGGACAGCCATTGCACTCAGAGTTTTAAATGAGCGAAATGAACAGCCGGGCAAAGTTTTTGCGGAGGTTGAATCGCTTGAGGCTGTATTCGATAAGAATTTAGCGATTGAATATGTTAATACCTCAAGCGCCGACAATATAGAAAGTGTATTGGAAAAGTATGAAGTATACTTTAACTATAAAAATGAAAAAGCGTATAAAATTTTTACGGATTTAAGTGCAGATAGTCAAAAAAGTGTTTACACAAATCTTGCAACAGCGGATTACGGCAGTCCGAAAGAGGTTGATACGGCGTTTGTAGTGGAAACGGTCAGAGCGAGATTTGCGGCTCTTCGCGGATATGACGAATTGTACGATATTCTCCCGGTATGCGCAGATGCGCTGGGTGCAGACATTTCTACATATTCCGGATTAACGGAAAAGAATAAGCTTTTGGCGTGCGCTGAGATATTGAAAAATTTGAATGCCAAAAGTATAACTAAGGAAGTATTGAGACAGACGGTGAACAGCATTGCTGAGAAGTACAAAAATTCCGGTTCTTCGCAAGGCGGAGGTTCAGGCTCGGGCTCGGGTTCGGGTTCGGGTTCGGGTTCCGGTTCAGGCGGAACATCAACAACGCCGTCCGTTTCTTTTGGTGTATCAGGATCTCCGGCTTCGGATACATCAATGTTTAGTGATATTGAAAATGTTTCTTGGGCAAGAGAGAGTATAGAAGAATTAGCTAAGACAGGAGTTATTAACGGTAAAGGCGATAAAAAATTTGCGCCTAATGATTTTGTTACCAGAGAAGAATTTGTTAAAATGGTTGTTTTAGCGTTTAATGTTACGGCAAATGATGAAAATTGCAGTTTTTCGGATGTGAGCGATGATGCGTGGTATAAAGAATATATTGCTAAAGCAGCCGGAAGCGGTCTTGTTAACGGAATCGGAGACGGAGTATTTGGCGTAGGTGAAAATATTTCAAGACAGGATATAGCCGTAATTTTGTGGAATGTACTTAAGAACACGGTTGACTTTAACAATAATTTCACGTTCCTTGACAATGATGACATATCGGATTATGCAAAAGATGCAGTAAATGCAATGAAGTACTTGAAAATAATTAACGGTTATGAAGACGATACATTTAGGCCTAATAATTTCGCAACAAGAGCAGAGGCGGCAAAGCTTCTGTATGAATCAATGCAGGTGATAAAATAAAGCGGCATGGGAGGAATAGTAATGAAGAAAATTAACAAAATACTTTTGTATATAATGGTAATGTTGCTTACATTAACGAATTTATCGAGTGTTTCGTGGGCGAAAACGGAAAATGCCGTAGCTGATGATTATTCGGAATATGAAGCTCGCGTTCTGCATGACTTAGGCGTGATTGATGCGGATATACAATTTGATCAGACTATGTCAAGAGCAGAATTTGCAGATACGTTTATTAAATTTCTGAATAATAAACTGACGGACACAAAGGATATTAGCAATATAGCCGATGTCGAAGAAGATTATGTATACGCTTCATCAATTGGCTCAATTCTGAATTTCGGATATATGTCTCTTGATGAGAAGAATAGGTTCTTCCCGGGGTCAGCCGTTACTTATTCCGATGCGGTTAAAGCGTTGGTTAGGGCTTTGGGATACGACCCTTTGGTTACGACAAAAGGCTCTAACGTAAACGAATACACAAAGTGTGCGAATCAAATCGGCATAAAAATCGCCGGAAAAGCTGCGAATGATGCTTTGACATACAGAGATGTAATTCAGATGCTGTTTTCTGCATTGGAGGTTAATATTCTTGAACCAAAGTCGTATTCTGCGGGCGATACGGAATACACAAATCGTTCCGGAGAAACTCCGCTTAGTGCTTGGTATAATGTATATGTAACAGAAGGAATTATGTATAACGTTGAAAGAGGTACGGCGAGCCTTATCTATGAGTCAATGGATAAGGAGGATGTGCGAATTGGTGAAAATATATACGGTGTCGGAAAAGTTAACGCTGCTGAATTTTTAGGTTATGCAGTAAAGGGCTATTACTACGGAAACGGAACAAATGCCGAAAACGAACTTGTTTCTGTCATTCCTTTGTATGGCAGAAATGATATTACGATAATAGAGGCAGAGGATATTGTTTCATTTGAAAAAAATATACTAAGCGTAGAAACAGGAAAAAACAAGAAAAGCTACAATATTTCTCCTTCTTTCGATATAATCTATAACGGTGAAGCTGTAAGTTCCGAAAATCGAAAGAAAGCATTTAATATCGAAAACGGAACAGTGTTGATAAATAAGGTTAATTATGCGGGAGTGGATACCGTTGTTATTGTAAATGCTTATAATAACTATGTTGTAGGAACAATAGATAAGAGCAGCAAGACGATTTATGATAAGCTTAACAATAACAAAAAGCTTGAGTTAAATGAAGCTGTTAAAACTATTAAAATTACAGAGGCAGATGGAAAAATAATAGATTTTGATAGCATTAAGGACGGAGATGTATTGTCTGTTGCCGAAAGCCTCGGTTCAAAAAGAATTAATATAGTAAGAAGCAGTAAAACGATAAGAGGTAATTTATCGGAAAGAGGTGCTGTCGGTACCAATAATGAATATATAAAGCTTGACGGAGTAACGTATTATGTCGCAAAGAATTATCGTGATTCAAATACAAACAGCATAAATTTGAATTCGGTTGTTTCGATATCCTTGGATCCTTGGGGGAAGGTTGCTGATATTTCTGCTGTAAGCTCGACAGGATACAAAATAGCAATTCTGAAAGCAGTTGCAATACCCAATGGTATAGATTCAAAAGGTCTTTCTATGAAGATATTTGACAGAGACGGTAAAATGAGTGTTTATAAGGCCATAGACAGGGTGGTAATAGATAATTATCGAACGAAAGACGCAGAGGATGCTGAAAGAGTGCTGACTGAGGTGACGGGAATATCAGTTTATCAGCCGATCAGATATATATTAAATTCTGATGGTTTAATTGCCAATATTGATACAACCTATTACAACGAAAGTGCCGGAGAATCCGAGGAGAGCTTACGGTATATCTGGCGTTCATATAAAAACGATTATACGACCCGAGGGTATGGAACAGATATACAATATATGTATTGGGCGAATAAGAATTTTGGCAGGAAATTTTTTGCGGGTCAGTGGATGACACTTATGAAGCTGCCGAGACAGGATACTGCCGATGATAAGTTTTTTATCACCGAGGCTGAGTGGGTTAGCGGAAGGTATTATTATGTTGATGCATTGGCAGTGGGGCGTGACAATTTTTGTGCCGATGTTGTGATACAGTATTATGACGCAACAGAGGGCAGTACCGAGGGTCAAACGATTCGTTACGGTCTGGTGACGGATGTTGTATATGCACTGGATGACGATGGAGGAAGTGCGTATAGAATTTCGTATATTGATGCGTATGGCGGCGGCACCCGAACAAGGTTTGTCGACAGCAGCTGCAGCATAACAGATGCGGCGTCTATCAAGCAGGGCGATGAGAATACCTACCGGATATCCGAAGGTGATTTTGTTTGCTTTTCAACTGATGCCGCCGAAATGATTGCTAAAGCCGAAGTCATATATGATGCGGAAACCGGAATGTGGGCAAGTGATTTGCCGCATATCAGAGCCGACAGAACAGAAGGAATTGTAAACTGCAACATGGAAGTTAATGAGCTATTCCACGGATATGTGCTTCAGAATGGAACTTCCTATATACGTCTTACCGGCGAAAAACCGGTCGATGTTACAGATTCCGTTATGGACAGTGCATATGTGTTTCGTATTGCAAACAGCAAAATTTATAAATATGATTCGCGCAGAGCAAAACTTGTAGCTGTAGATGCTTCGGAAATCATCCCGTTTGAATATTCATATGCCGATTGTGCTGAGGTAGTTACGGGTGACTTAGGCGGTTTAACGCCGTTTGTGGTAATATATAATTGATAGGAGGTATGACTATGAAGGTATTAAAGAAAATTACAGCGTGTGCTGCGGCATTGAGTCTGATAACGGCCTCGTTTTCCGCTGCCGCATACAATGATGTGCCGTCGGATTATCAATATGGTGAAGCGATTGCGTTTCTGACGGATTCGGGAATTGTGAGAGGTGACGGAAACGGAAATTTTGCACCGAAGGAGCTTTTGACCCGTGCGGAGTTTGCGACTATGCTGGATGCGGCGTTTGATATAGGCGGTGAGGAAGCGCATAGCTTTAATGATGTGCCGCAGGGTGCTTATTATGAAAAAGCATTGGGCAAGCTTCAGAACGCAGAAATTGTAAGCGGCAAAGGTGACGGCGTATTTGCGCCGAACGACAGCGTCACTCACGAAGAAGCGGTAAAGATGATTATGAGTGCGTATGAATATGTCACCGGTGAGAGCATAATTGGCGGAGTTGAGGTTGAACCGGCTGATTATAATAGTGTTTCAGCTTGGGCGAAGGAGTCGATGGATAAGGCTATGGCGTATCGCATTCCTTTGATTTCGGACGACAATACGCTCTCTCCGACAACGGAATTAACAAGAGGTGAGGCGGCAGAGCTTGTTACAAACGCCTTGCTTTGTCTTGGTGAGCCGAAGCGGCAGTGGGGCATTCAGCCGACCAAGGTGATACAAAATAAATTAGGTAATGTATATTACACAACGGAGCCTGCCGCATTTGAAATCTCAACAGATTACAGCTTGATTCGTTATGAGGTTCGCGACTTTTACAATACGATAGTCAAAAAGGGCTATGCAAAGGCAAAAGGCGGTACGGTAAGCTTTGACTTTACCGATTTGGGAATCGGACATTACAGTTTTGCGGTGTACAGTCCGGACGACAATGATACGGCAGAGCTTTGCAAAACTTTTTTCTGCATCATAGATGAGTATGACTTTACGGATATCGACCCCGAAACGGCGAAGTTCGGCGTAAATACCCATTTGGAGAATGGGTGGCAGGGCTGGCAGCATGAGCTTTTGGAGCTTGCAAACATTGCGGGTGCGAGAATCTTCCGTGATGGCTCCTGGTGGGAGAATGTCGAACGGCAAAAAGGGGTATATAACTCCGGTCTGGCGAATAATTCTATGGAGTATGCCAAAAAGTATAATATGGCTGCATGGGATTTAACTGTCCAGACACACAGATTTTACGACGGCGGTGTGACGCCTTATACGGAGGAAGGAATTAACGGGCAGGCGAATTATGCAAACGCCCTTGCGGATTGCTGGAACGGTAGAATGAAATGGGTTGACATACTCAATGAGTTTGAGGATACAAGCAATGGCCCGGGAGGCAAGAAACCGAAGACCTTATATAATATTGTTAAGCGGTGCTATGAGGTTGTAAAGGAAAACCATCCGGACGTCCAAATTGGTGTTACCGCATACGGCAGTGAATGGGATGAAGAATTTTATCAGCTCGGAGCTTTTAATTACCTTGACTATTTGGGAGTACACCGTTATCCGAAGATGGTATTAGGCGATACACCCGGCGTAGGACCCGAAACAGATATTAAGCCGCTGTACGATAAAATAAAGGCAATGGTAGATAAGTATAATACAAGCGGACACAAGGTACATATTTACATGAACGAAACGGGAGGACATACGGCTAATTTTTCCGCCGGAGTTACATATCGTGAGCAGGCGGAGTATGTGCCGCGTATTCTGGCTACGGCACTGTCGGCAGGCTTTGAGAATGTAATATGGTACTCCTTGATGAACGACGGACATGATGAGAATATAAACGAACAGAATTTCGGACTTATCTATTCCGAAAAAGGGAAGTACGGAGATTGGGCGCCGAAGGAGGCTTACCAGGCGTACTGCGTGGCGACAAGAAAGCTTTCAAGGGCCGATGTAAAGGAAACAATAACCGATGGAAACATATACCGATATGTGTTTACCACAGAAGACGGCAAGGATTTAAGTGTGCTTAATGCACTCAACGGAGCGGATGTTGCGCTGTATACCGATGAGCCGATTAAGATTACGAACATTATGGGCAAAGAGGAAATCTATACACCGGTAAACGGAAAAGTATATCTTGAACTAAAGCCTGAACCTGTATATGTTGAAGGAACGATAGATGTAAAAGAGGAAAAGCTGCCCGTTAAGGCAAACTTGTCAAATTTAATCGTCGATTCTACGGCGAAGCTAAGAATAGAAGCGGACAACGGCTTGAATGCCGGCAATATTACCGCAGAGTTTAACGGCGAGGAATTTGGAGTCGGTGAAGTTTGTGAGATTGAAACATTAAAAGAACAGTCAAAAGCTTCAATTGTGACGGTGGTGAAGGCTGATGGCAAGCCGTTTGCAAGACTGTATGAGGATGTTGAATACAGACATCCTTACGACTTGACAGTGAAAGAAAATTTGTATGTGAAGGAAGATATGAACATCGTTTGTGATATTGATTTTACCGTACAAAACAACATGGATCTATTAAAGAAGTAAGGGGGAGATGCGGTATGATAAGAAAAATTAAATACTTTATGTGCTTTTCGGTGCTGCTTTGTATGATATGTGCATCTATAACTGTTGGCGCAGTAAAGCCGAGCACTAACAGGCAGTGGCTCAAAAATTCTCCGAAAGAGAATATATTCAGCATAGATGGAACATCGCAGGAATTTGTGTTGCTTGAAACAACCGACAGCGATACATCAACATTCTTTGTTTTTGCCAAAGATTTTTATGGCAATATGCCGTTTGATGCGGGTGGAAGTCCTGTTTTTGATCCGACCAATACGAAAAATGTTGGATTTTGGCTGAATAACGGATTACTTTCGGGAGGATTCGCCGGGCAAAACGGTAAAATTTTCAAGCTTCCGGATAGTATTATTGAGTATATTGACAAAAATCATGAGTGGCAAATTGAAGCGGGAGAGAACACGCCGGCACATTCGGTTATATGTGGGGTATGTCTGCCTTCACAGGAGGAGCTTTTAAAGCATAAGGATAAAATTGGCGTCAGGGATACAATTGTAGAGGCGGATGTCTATACTGCACACGGCTGGATGTTGAGAGACGTTTATATTGGACCGTTGTCCTTCCGTTACAACGCTCCCGCTGAGGGATTCAATGGCTTCGGGGACATATTTTCATGGGATACAGCGGGGAAAGGAATTGCAATACGCCCGGTATTTTACCTTGACAGGAATTTCTTTAAAGAAGTGAAGCTGGATTTGAATAATATTGGCACTAATGTAATCTCAATGTTTAAGAAGATGTATAGCATGGATGAACTTCAAAACATATATACCGATGAAGAATTGTGGGATACGTTTGGCTACAAGTCAGGAATTACGGTTGATGTTTCCGGGTTTACGAATGCGAATGGAGAGAGCGTAGAAAATTTGGAAGAACAGAACTACATAAACATCATTACAAATGTAAAATCTACAATGATTGATGATTGCAATATTATGGTAATGTCCGTTCTCTACGGGTCAGATAATTGTCCGATAAGCTTTGCGCGAAAGCGGCTTAGGATAAACGGCGGTGAGAACAAAACAATTGACATTGGGATGGCTCTGAAGGACGAGTATAAGGAAAAAGGTGCATATATCAAAACCTATGTACTCGGCTGCGGAAGTAGGCTGAATGTTCTTTCAAATGCGGTCAGAATACCGCTGGCTGCCGAAAAGATCGACGAGTCCGCCGAGGATAACGCATATGTAGCATGACCATAGCCGGCATGATGGTAAAACTCGGAAAGATGGCTATGCCGGACTGAGCAAAGAAATAATTAAAACTATGATGATGACGGGTGTGCTTGCGGGCGGTCGGATTCCGACCATATATAATACGATAAGTTGTAAAATAAAATGGCCAAAAAATCTCATACTGCAGCGATTACAGATTGTGGTAAGATTGTCAAGACAGCTGCTGCAAGGTATGCGTTCGTTAAATTCGTGTAAGTATTTCATCGGCGGTGTTAGCTTTTTTCTGTAAAATTGAGTTTTCTATGATAAAATATTCTGTTTTATGGGCAGGAATGGCCACATTTTGGCTT
>CACXES010000119.1 GCA_902766745.1 uncultured Ruminococcus sp. | reverse complement strand
ATTCATTTTTCTTATTTTAAATTCCACTGTTTCTCATAGTAAACTCCACTCTCTTTCCACTGTGGAATTTACTTTGAGAATTAACTATATTATCAAAAAAATATTTATCAAAAATCCGATTTTTTGGCAGAACGGTTATGTTCGGCGGAATTGGATAGCATTGTGTTGTCTATACAGCCTTTAGCATAAGCATATTTCCGCAGGTTTTGCTTGATAAACACCGGTATATGAGGCATCTATTCTGATTGTTACGGATGCCGTAATCTTACAACTTATCTGCAATATTCGGCAATATAAGGTTCTCCATAATACTTCCTACAACTGCCAAAACGACGCAGACTGCTAATATATATATAAAATCGACGGCGGAGAAGCTGCTGTACAGAATCGAATTTCGACAACCGTCAACGATTTTTGCAGTCGGATTTAAGGATAATAGTTTTATAGGTCCGTCAGACGGAAGCTTCCAAAATATTGGGGTAAGCCAAAAGCCTATGCTTAATCCGATTCCCACGATGTTTTGCATATCCTTGAATTTTGCACAGATAAGCGCAAAGATTCTGCCGAGTGAGAATACAAACACAGCAGCCGCCGCAATCCACAGAGGAAGATAAACTGTTCCGTATGTAACTACGCCTTCGACGGCGCAGACAGTGATTACAAGGACGAAAAAAAGAATGCTTGAAATTAAAGCCGACAAGGTCCTGACAGCCGGTAAAATTTCTTTTTTAAACTGCATTTTTTTCACAAGATACGAGTAATCGCGAAAGCATGAGGTTACACTGCGCAGCCCGTCTGAAATGAGAAACCAGACCGCAACCCCTATCGACAGCCATAAGTAATAGGGGCAGCCGTCAATCCATTCTCCGCCTATCGCCACAGTATAGACAAAGCGATAGAGCAAAACGGTGACGATAGGCTCTGCAGCAGCCCATATTATGCCGAATACGGAGCCTGTGTATTTGAATTTAAAATCGTTTAAAGCAAGACGGAGCGTCATGGATATTGCGCTCCGTCGATTAAATTCATCAATCGTTTTTTTCAATCAAAGCTTCACCGCCTTTTTTCCAATTCGGAAGTCCCTCCGACAGCGCATGCATAATCTTTGTTTTGAAGAATTTATCCTCCCTTGTCTTTTGGGTGATAAAATCCTTCATATCCTGTCTCTTTGATTTTCCGTCCATGGGACAGTTGCTCTGCACAATCGGAAGGTTATGATCTCTCGCAAAGCCCTTTACCTCGCCTTCGGGGAGGTAAATCATGGGACGTATAACATGAATATCTCTGCGTGATAAATATGTTACGGGTGAAAAACAGTTCAGCCTGCCCTCGTAAAATAACGACAGAAAAAATGTTTCTAAAACGTCTTCGTTGTGATGTCCCAAAGCAACTTTATTGCAGCCAAGCTCAACCGCAAGATCGTTTACGCCGCCTCTGCGCATCTTGGCGCAGAGGGAGCAGGGGTTTTTCTCTTTTCGTATGTCGAATATTACTTCGGCGATATCCGTTTTTTTTACAACGTACTCAACACTTATTTCCTCACAAAGCTCGCGCACGCCCGAATAGCTTACGCCCGGCTGACCCATATCGAGAGAAATACCTATAATTTCAAATTTCTTTGGATAGAACCGGCGCAAGCACGCCAAAGCGCAGAGCAGGGTGAGGCTGTCCTTGCCGCCGGAGACCCCGACGGCAATTCTGTCGCCGTTGTCAATCATATTGTAATCGTCAACGGCACGACGGACTTTGCTTAAAATCTTCTTCATTCTGTTTTCCATGTGCAATCAGCTTCTCTCTGTTTTAATCCTCGGTAATCTCAGTGACTGTATCTCCGTCTGCGGAATTGTCATTGTTGAGACTCTCGTCCGCGGAAGCATCTTCGGAGCTTTCCTCCTTGGAATCATCGTCCTTCTGAACACTTGCACCGCTGACAACCTTAACGCCTTCTGCCAGACGTACAAGGCGAACGCCCTTGGTAACCCTGCCGTAGGTGCTTATATCCTCGCTGTCCATTCTAATAACAACGCCCTCAGAGGTGATGAGTATAATATCGTCATCTGGTGTAACAATTCCCATACCCGATACAGCGCCGGTTTCTTCGCTTATTCGATATGTCATCATTCCCTTACCGCCTCTGGTCTGACACTTGTATTCGGAAAGCTCGGTCTTTTTGCCATAGCCGTTTTCACTTATTGTCAGGAGCTTTCCGCCTTCCTTGGCAATACACAGACCGACAATGTAATCCGTATCGGACAGCTTCATGGCACGAACACCTCTGGATACACGTCCCATATTTCGGACGTCGTCCTCGCTGAAGCGTATAATCTTACCCTCGTGTGAACCTACAAATATATCATCATTTCCGGAGGTCATGACAACACTGATTAACTCATCGTTGTCATCAAGCCGAATTGCAATCTTGCCTGCCTTGGGGGCGTTGCTGTATTCCATAAGATCGGTCTTTTTGATTACGCCCTCGCGCGTACACATAAGCAGACTCTTTCCATCCTCGTATTCACGGACGGGAATAACCGCTGAAATTCGCTCGTCCGGGTCGATGGATATGATGTTAACTATCGGCGTGCCCTTTGCCTGTCTTCCGGCTTCGGGAATTTCATACGCCTTTATTCTGTACATTTTTCCCTTGCTTGTAAAGAATAAAATATGTGCATGGGTGGAGGATACGAACATGGTGCTTATAAAGTCCTCCTCCTTGGTAGAAAGACCGATAACACCCTTGCCGCCTCTCTTTTGGCTCTTGTAGGTGTCAACAGCAAGACGCTTTACATAGCCCAAGTGGGTTACAGTAATAACGTTGTCCTCCTCCTCGATAAGATCCTCGATGTCTATATCGTCCACAACCGGCTCAATGCCTGTGCGTCTGGGATCGGCAAACTTTTCGCCGATTTCCGTTAATTCCTTTTTAACAATGTCCAGAACAAGCTTCTCGTCAGACAAAATTTCGGTCAGGTGAGCGATAAGCTTAACCAAATCATCATATTCCTTGTCGATCTTTTCGCGCTCCATTCCGGCGAGTCTTGCAAGGCGCATATCGAGAATTGCCTGAGCCTGTATATCGGTCAGGCTGAACCGGCTCATCAGCTGCTCCTTGGCGTCGTTATAGCTGTTGCGGATAACGTTTATTACCTCGTCAATGTTGTCAAGAGCAATTTTCAAGCCTTCAAGTATATGAACTCTCGCTTCTGCCTTGGCCTTGTCAAACTTGGTTCTTCGGATTATAACGTCCTCCTGAAACTTTAAATAGTGAACCAAAACCTCCTTGAGGTTTAAAACCTTCGGGTCGGTCTGATTTACAAGCGCAAGCATAATTACGCTGAAGGTGTCCTCAAGCTGAGTGTATTTATACAACTGATTTAAAACAATCTGTGCGTTTACGCCGGTTTTAAGCTCTATAACGATTCTCATTCCGTCACGGTCGGATTCGTCACGGAGGTCGGAGATGCCCTCGACTCTCTTGTCGTGTACCAACTCAGCAATCTTTTCGATAAGTCTTGCCTTGTTCACCATATACGGGATTTCGGTTACAACAATTTTCTGCCGATTTTCCTTCCAGTCCTGAATTTCCGCTCTGGCGCGGACACGAAGCTTTCCGCGGCCGGTATGGTATGCGGCGCGTATTCCCGACTTGCCCATAACAAGACCGCCGGTTGGAAAATCCGGACCGGGAATATGCTCCATAAGCTCGTCTATGGTAATGTCGGGGTTGTCGATAAGCGCAATTATGCCGTCTATGACCTCACCGAGATTGTGCGGAGGTATGTTTGTAGCCATACCTACGGCTATGCCGTTTGAACCGTTCACCAGAAGGTGAGGAATACGGGACGGCAGGACGATCGGTTCCTTTCTCGTTTCGTCAAAGTTCGGCATAAAGTCAACGGTGTCCTTCTCGATATCGGTAAGCATATTGAGCGACAGCTTTGACATACGTGCCTCTGTGTATCTGTAAGCCGCAGCAGGGTCACCGTCCACCGAACCGAAGTTTCCGTGGCCGTCTACCGTGGGGTAGCGCATAATAAAATCCTGAGCCATACGGACAAGCGCATCATATACAGAAGCATCACCGTGCGGATGGTATCGACCGAGAACGTTACCGACCGTCGTCGCACACTTGCGGTACTCTTTGTCGGGGGTCAGCCCGTCCTCATGCATTGCGTACAAAATGCGCCTGTGTACAGGCTTTAAGCCGTCGCGGACGTCCGGAAGGGCACGCCCTACGATAACCGACATTGCATAGTCGATGTACGACTTTCGCATTTCACTGTTAAGCTCGACAGGGATTATCTTGAGCTTTGATTCATCAAAAATTCCTTCAGGCATATTTTTGCCTCCTCATTATATTTTATCAGATGTAATTTTTCGGCTCTGTTTTGCCGAAACTGAAAGTTATCTATCCTTTTTATATTCGACGAAAGATTTTTATTTCCTCTTTTTAAAGGCAAATTTTATTTAAATTTTTAAATTTATATCCTTTTTTCCTTTTTTGCGGTGAGAAGAATTGCGCAAAAAAGAAGTACCGTCGGAAAAATTATTGCTGCTAAAAGCCCTGCCTTGAGGTTATCGCTGAAAATTCCGGATATATATCCGACAACGGTGGGGCCCAGCGTGCAGCCTGCGTCCCCTGCAAAGGCGAGAAGTCCGAACATAGCAGCTCCGCCGGCAGGAATTCTGTTTGTCGCAAAGCTGTAGGTTCCCGGCCAAAAGACGCCGACCGCAAAGCCTGTCACCGCACAGCCGATAAGGGCAAATAAAGGGTAAGAACTGAATACGGCGAGAAGATATGATATTATACACAACACGGCGCAAGCTATCATATATTTCATCAGGTCAACCTTCTTAACAAGCCTTGAATACACAATTCTTCCTGTTCCCATCAGCACCGCAAACATACATGGACCGGCCAGATCTCCGACGGTTTTTGATATGCCCAGTGCACTCTCAGCAAAAGCTGATGCCCACTGGCTCATGGCGAGCTCTGCAGCACCGGAGCATATCATAAGTATTATTATAATCCACATGATAGGCGTACGTAAAAGGGTCAGCATATCGCTGTCTTCGGATTCTTTCATGTCGGGTATCGGAACAAACATAAAAAAGAACCCGTTGAAAATAGGTAAAATCGCCCAAATAATTGACGCAGTCTGCCAGTTTTCTATTCCGAAAAGAATAAAAAACATCGTTGAAGCGAAAACTACAAGAACCGTTCCCCAGCAGTAGAAGGAGTGGAGAAACGCCATCTGTGATGCATTGTGTTCGCTTGGACACGCCTCGGTCAGTGGGCTGACGATGACCTCGATCAGGCCGCTGCCGCAGGAGTAGAGGATGCAGGCGGTTAGGATTCCGATATATGGATTCGGAAGTATATTCGGAAGAATACCAAGCATAATCAGTCCGGCTGCCGCAAGAAAGTGAGCGGCGACAACACATCGGCGATAACCGAATTTGCGTACAATCGGAGCGGATGAAAAATCCACCGCAAGCTGAAGCAAAAATGTTAGAGTTATCAGCACGCTTATCTGCGCCAGAGATACTGAATATTTATTGTTGAACATCACAAATAAAAGCGGCACAAAATTTATAACTATCGACTGAGTTATATATGCTGTGCAGCATGCGCCTATAGTATGAGAAAATCGCAGTCCCTTATTCATTTCTATCAACCCCTCGGAATACTTAATATTTTAAAGGCACTGTCGGAATATTGTAACATATTCGAGGGAAAAATGCAACCTGAAATTTTGATTTAAATATGTTTTATGAATAAAACCCGGCGGGCGAAGATGTCCGTTACCTTCGCTCGCCGGGGGGATTGCATATTCAATTGCTGTCAAACTCGATTTCCACCGACAAAAAACAGGGCAACCGTTCCTATACCGGTGTGACTTCCGATAACGGTACCTATGTCATTTATCATTACCGGCTCGGAAAGCTTCGGGAACGCCGCTTCTATGCGGTCGGCAACGGCGCGCGCATCCTCGAAGCAGGCGGAGTGGGATATAAAGCATTTTCCGTTGTAATCCGCACCGCCGTCTGCATTCTCAACGGCTTTTTGAACCATTCTCTCAATAACCTTTTTCTTGGTGCGCACCTTTTCGATGGGGGTCAGCCTCCCGTTGTTGTCTACATCCATAAGAGGACAGATGTTGAGCATCGTTCCTGCTATCGCCGATGCAGCCGATACTCTGCCGCCGCGCTTTAGGTGAAACAGGTCAGTGGTGAAGAACCAGTGATGAATGTTTTTCTTGTGCGTCTCTGCCCATTCGACCACCTCACTGTAATCCGCACCGTTATCTCGCATATCCGATGCCATATCCAAAAGAAGTCCCGTGCCGCTTGATGCGCACAGGGTGTCAATAATCGTAATTTTGCGCTCGGGATATTTTTCGGAAAGGGCATCAGCGGCAATGCATGCCGAGTTGTAAACGCCCGAGATTCCGGAGGACAGAGAAAGATGAATGATGTCCTTGCCGTCCTTGAGGAACGGCTCGAAAAAGTCTGTAAATTCATCGGCATTTACCTGAGAGGTGGTCGGCATTGCACCGTCCGCAATCATTTTGTAAAATTCCTCTGTTGTAACAGTCTGACCCAGATCGTCGGGATATACCCGTCCGTCAATTATAAAATGAAAGCATATATATGGTATGCCGCGTCTGTCCATATATGTCTTGGGCATATCTACGGTAGAACAGCAGGTGATAACGTAATTACATAAATTATTCAAGATAAACGTCTCCTTACAGCTTGTAATTTTATTATACATATGTTAAAATAACTCATATAATTAAAAAAATCAATTACATATACAGTAAATATGAAAGATATTTATACAGATGCAGAGGAAGTGTATAATAATATGACAGATATAAGAATTGTAAAAACAAAAAGACATTTAAAGCAGGCTCTTGTGAAAATGCTGGAGGATACACCGTTTGAAAAGCTGACCGTAGCGGAGCTGTGCCGCAGGGCGGAGACAAGTCGCATCACATTTTATACGCACTATGATGATAAGTACGACCTGACCGAGGAGCTGTTTGACGATTATGTGAACGAGGCAGCGAGGGATTACCGGCGGCTTCAGGAGGAGAATAATACAAAGCGCACTGCACTTTTGGGCTATTATAACATGATTGACTGCATATTAAATCTGTACAGTCGGAACCGCGGAATGTTTGCAGCTTTAAATGCAGAGAAGAATCCGTATCTGTATTCGGCTTTTTATCAGCACATATTCAGAAGCGTATACGATTTTATAACCGTACATCGGAAGCAGATGACACCCAAGTATCCGCAGAGGCAGGTGGCGGCGCTTATATGTAACGGACTTTGGGGGGTGATAAGCGAGTGCTTTACCCGGGAGGACGAGGTGGGAAAAGTGCGCAGTGATATAATATCCATGTTTAACGATATACTGAGGTCGGGGATATTCGATATGCACGGAGCGGTGTAAATAAAGGGTTTTATTGTGCGCCTTGCCGAAAGTTGGGGAGATAAAAAAACAAAAATCTACATATTAATTACTTGACTTTTTTAATAAAATATTGTATTGTATTTTTGTCCGTTATTTTACGGATAAAAATATATTTTATGATTGGGGGAGTCTCTATTGGAGAATATTGTCAGCCTGAATGACGTCGCAGTGACGTTTGACGGAGAAACAATCCTGAACAAAATCAATCTTGATATAAGGGATAAGGAATTTGTAACTCTGCTCGGCCCGTCGGGCTGTGGTAAAACCACTACACTGCGAATCATCGGCGGCTTCTTAAAACCCGACAGCGGGGATGTTATGTTTGAGGGAAAGAGGATTAACGATCTTCCGCCCTACAAGCGTAACGTGAACACGGTGTTCCAGAAATATGCGCTTTTTCCGCATCTCAATGTTTTTGAAAACATTGCGTTCGGATTGAGAGTGAAAAAACTGTCCGAGGATGAGATCAAAACTCGGGTGGGAGAAATGCTCAAGCTGGTGAACCTGAGCGGCTTCGAAAAGAGGAATATTCAGAACCTCTCGGGCGGTCAGCAGCAGAGAGTTGCCATTGCGCGTGCCTTGGTCAACAGACCTAAGGTGCTGCTCCTTGATGAGCCGCTGGGCGCATTGGATTTAAAGCTTCGGAAGGAAATGCAGACGGAGCTTAAAAATATGCAGCAGAGCCTTGAAATTACATTTATATATGTCACTCACGATCAGGAGGAGGCTCTGACTATGAGCGACACCGTTGTTGTTATGAAGGATGGCAATATTCTGCAGGTGGGCGCGCCTGTCGACATATATAACGAACCGAAAAATGCCTTTGTTGCGGACTTTATCGGCGAGAGCAATATTCTGGACGGAATTATGCTTCGTGACCGCCTGGTACAGTTCTGCGGTCATGAATTTGAATGTGTTGACAGCGGCTTCGGCGAAAACACGTTTGTTGACGTTGTTATACGTCCGGAGGATATAACCCTTGCTCCGCCGGAGAATCAAAAGATAAAGGGAATCGTGCGCTCGGTAACCTTCAAGGGTGTGCACTACGAAATGGTTGTTGATACTGCAGATTTTAGTTGGCTTATACATTCCACCCGTGCGGCGCAGGTAGACAGCGAGGTGGGAATAAGCTTTGGACCGGATGATATTCATATCATGCACAAAATGGAAGGTTAGGTGATGATATGAAGAAGAATAAAGGTCTTATACAAAAGCTGACCGCTGCGCCGTATCTTGTGTGGATGGCTGTTTTTGTAATCGTTCCGCTTATTATGGTGGCGTATTTTGCCTTTGTTACGGACGGGGGCGAAATTACCGCAGAATACATAAAAGAGGCAGGACAGTACGGAGGGATATTCTGGCGGTCTGTCTGGATGGCGGCAGTGGCAACAGTGATATGTCTGATTATTTCATATCCGGTGGCATATATTCTGTCGAGGATGGAGGTCAAGATACAGAGCACAATGCTCATGTTGGTCATGCTCCCCATGTGGATGAACTTTCTGCTTCGCACATATGCGTGGATGACGCTGCTCGGAAATGAAGGCGTGATAAATTCTTTGCTGGGGTTGATAGGACTCGGTCCGTTTAAGATGCTGAATACTCAAGGAGCGGTTGTTCTCGGTATGGTGTATAACTATATACCGTATATGATTCTGCCGCTGTATTCGGTCATGGTCAAGATAGACGGAAGTGTTCTCGAGGCGGCGCAGGATTTGGGCTGCGGCAGGCTGAAAACAGTTGTTCGTGTTGTTGTTCCGCTGAGCCTTCCGGGGATAATGTCGGGGATAACCATGGTTTTCGTTCCCGCTATAAGTACATTTGTCATTTCGCGCATGCTGGGCGGCGGCGGCAATCTCCTGATTGGTGACCTGATTGAAATGCAGTTCCTGGGGAATGCGTATAATCCGAATCTCGGTGCGGCAATATCTCTTGTGCTTATGGTGATGGTTCTCATAATTATGACCGTTATGCGCCAGTTTGATACGGGTGATGACGAACGTGTATTGCTTTAAGGAGGGCGGACGAATATGAAAAAATTATCTAAGCTTTATCTGTCACTTGTGCTGCTCTTTTTGTACATACCGATTTTTGTAATGATTGTGTTCTCGTTTAACACAACAAAGAGCCGCTCGGTCATGTCGGGATTTACTCTTGACTGGTATGTAAGGCTTTTCCATAATGAGCTTATACTCAAATCTCTGGGGAATACGATTATTATTGCGGTCTGTGCGTCCGTTGCGGCAACGGTGATAGGAACCCTTGCGGCAATAGGCATAAGCAGAATGGGAAAGCGTACCAAAGCGACGGTAATGCAGGTTACCAATATACCGATTGTGAATCCGGAAATTGTTACCGGTGTATCGCTGATGCTGCTCTTTGTGTTCTTCCAAGCGAGAATGAATTTGGAATTCGGATATATTACACTGATTATCGCACACATTACCTTTGATGTGCCGTATGTTGTTTTAAACGTTATGCCGAAATTCCGTCAGATGCAGCCGAATATTTATGAGGCGGCGCAGGACTTGGGCTGTGGGCCGGTTCGGTCATTCTTTAAGGTGGTAATGCCGGAAATTATGCCGGGCGTCCTGTCGGGATTTTTAATGTCGTTCACGTTTTCGCTTGACGACTTTGTTGTCAGCTATTTTACAAGCGGTGCAACCTCACAGACGCTGCCCATTACCATTTACTCCATGACGCGGAGGAAGGTCAGTCCTGAGATAAATGCACTGTCAACGATAATTTTCGTTATCGTGCTGACGGTGCTGATTATTAAGAATGTTGCCGAAAAGCGAAAAACCTCACGCAGCAGGCTCGCCGCCCTTGAGGAGAGCGGACGGCGTGCGTCAAGGCGGAGGATTATAAAGAGAGTTGCCGTCACGGCAGTGGTGGTCTGCCTCGTTGCGGGTATGACGATTTTGACCCTCGGAGGCTTTGAAACAGAGGTTCCGGAGGAGCTTGCCGTGGAGGATCCCGATTATTATACACGGCTTGCCGATAAGGATATTACCATAAATGTGTACAACTGGGGCGAGTATCTTCCCCTCGGCGAGGACGACACGCTTAATTTGAATGAGGAGTTTACTAACCTGACGGGGATAAAGGTGAATTACAGCACCTATGCGACAAATGAGGAGCTTTATGCAAAGCTCCGCGCCGGTGCGGCAAGCTACGATGTTATTATTCCGTCGGATTACATGATATCCCGAATGATAAAGGAGGATATGCTCCTGCCGTTGGATATGGAGAATATCCCTAATTATAAGTACATTATGGATAAGTTCAAAACTCCGGAATATGACCCTGATTCAAGGTATTCCGTACCGTATACATGGGGAACGGTTGGCATTGTGTATAATTCGGATTTGACGGATATGGACGAGGAGGACATCGACTGGGACGTTTTATGGAATGAGGAATACGCCGACGAGATACTTATGTTTGACAATCCGAGGGATTCCTTTGCGATAGCCCAGTTGATACTCGGGCAGTCATTAAATACCGAAGATAAGCGTGAGCTGCGTGCTGCGGCTGACCTGCTTAAGGAACAGAAAAAGTATGTTCAAGCGTATGTTATGGATGAAATTTTTGATAAGATGGGCGCAGGTGAGGCGGCGTTTGCCCCTTACTATGCAGGAGACGCTGTGGTTATGATGGAGGATCATGAAAACCTTGGCTTTGTAATTCCCGAAAGCGGCACAAACCTGTTTGTGGATGCGCTTTGCATTCCGAAGGGAGCAAAGAACAAGGAGGCTGCTGAGATGTACATGAACTTCCTGTGCGAACCTGAAGCTGCTTTGGAAATCGCTGATTTTATCGGATATTCGACGCCGAACAGCGGTGCCTTTGAAATGCTGGACGAAGAAGTGCAGAATGACGAAATATCATATCCGGATGATGAGTTCTTGAATGATAAGTGTGAGATTTTCAAAAATCTGTCCGATGATACAAATCAATATATGCAGAACTTGTGGACGGAAATAAAAACAGGCGGATAATGACAGCTTTCGGCAGGGAAAATTTCCCTGCCGAAAAAAATAACCAAATGCAGCGGTGTAAATCAATCATTTTTCGGATGTTATAAAAAATTTACAAACTGTGTCTTGCATTTCGGAGAGAAGTGTTATATAATATAGCTAACGAATTATGAGAGGATGATATTGATGAAGAAATTTGCCAAACCTATTGTGGGTTTACTGAGTGTATGCGTTTTTGCTTCCGCTGTGTCAACCGCAGCCTTTGCGGCAAACGATGTTAATGTCGTTGTGGGCGAAAAGCTTCAGTTTGAGGAAGGCAGCGGTCCGATTATATATGAAGAACATACGATGATGCCGCTTCGCGCCGTATCGGAGGCTCTCGATGCCACCGTATACTGGTTTGCCGATAAAAGCAGCGTACAGATTGTGCAGTATGACACACTGCTGTCGCTTCAAATCGGAAATAATATAATGGGTAAATATAAAATCGTAAACGGTGAACCGTCGGGTGAACCCGAGAGCATTAAGCTTACGGTTGCACCCATAATTCACAACGAGAGGACGTATGTGCCGCTGCGCGCAATATCCGAGGCGTTTGACGCAAGTATTTCGTGGGATAATCCCAACCGTTCTGCTATTATTATTCCGAGCAAAAAGACGGAGAATTTCCTTTCGATCAAAGAAATGAGTGAGACTCCGGAGAATACGCTCTGCTCTGTGTATGGGGTTATATGCTATGATTCCGCATCACAGAAGTATTTCCTGCGTTCATTGACTAAGAACGATATGGGCGCATATTCACAGATAACCTTCTGTACTCCCAGGGTGACATCAATTGCCGATGATACCGATTATAACGATTATGTCAAGGCGTACTGGACGGAGCAGTTCGGAATGGAAAATCCGTCTGGTATGGTGGTTAAGTTCTCGGGTGTTACTGCATCTTTGAACGATACGATTCACGCCATACTCAATAAGACAACGACCACAATTAAGCCTCTCGGACGCTATGATGATTATATGAAGAGTCTGGGTCTTGATTTTGAGCCGTTCAGCCTTACGATGTAACGGCCGGGGAATATAAAAGCATAGCTTTCTGTAGAATAAAAATAACAGGCGGCTGCCCATGATGGCAGCCGCTTTTTTGAGGTTTTTCGTTTAAGGCTTAATTTCAATATGATCTCTTCGGTACTGCCCCGGAGTTGTGCCGGTGCACTGCTTAAACTGTCTTATAAAGTGGTATTGGTTTTTATAGCCGCAAAGTTCAGCGGCCTTTTCAACGGAGCAGCCGGTGCTTGTCAGCAGAATTTGAGCCCTCTGTATTCTGGTATTGCACAAATCCTTGGTAGGTGATATTCCGAAAATCTCTTTATATACAGCATAAAATCGCGATTCGCTTAAGGCAGCAAGCTCTGCCATCTCACGGACGCTCCAGTCATGAAGATAGTCGGCGTGGACCTTCGTGCGAACATTAATAAGCTCCTCGCGCTGCTCGCTGTCGTATATGGGATTTTCATCCTTGAGCGACCGTGCCATATATGCAAATATCTTCTCAATATTTGCAGCGGATACCTCAATATAGAACGAGGCGCGCTTTACCTGTTCAATTTCGATTTCGGAAATAAGCCGTGTTATTTCGCCGCTGTCGCTCGGATAGTAGACCTTTTCACATTCAAGATTGTATTTATTCATCAGCTCGCTGCAGGAGGGGTCTGCGTGAAACCAGTCATGAATCAGTACAGAGTCGGGAGATTTAAACCACTGAGGATGATTCATTTCCCAAATTACGCAGCCGCCCGGCCTTATGTATTTGTATTCATTTTTTAAATATGCTGTGACAGGTGTTAAAAAGTGAACGAATATGTATTGTGCTCCGATGTTCTTTCTGTCGATAGAGAAGCCCTTTTTCTCTTGCCAATGGGATTTAACCATATAAAGTATCATTTGAATCACCATATGTATTATACAACAAAAAGTAGAATATGTCAATTTTTCAGTAGGATTTGTTATTTACATTTATTACAGGTGATGATAATATGAAGATATAATTTAAAATTTAATGAATAGGAGAGATGATTATGAGTATTCCGAGAAGCGAATATCCCCGGCCGCAGTTTGTAAGAGATGCGTGGGTCAATCTCAACGGCGAGTGGGATTTTGAAATAGACTATGCAATGTCGGGCGAGGAGAAAAAGTTTTTTGAGCGAGATTGCTTAAATCAGAAAATAATTGTTCCTTTTTGCCCTGAAAGTGAACTGTCGGGTATAGGTAACTGCGACTTTATGCCCTGCGTATGGTACAGAAGGAATTTTGATGTTCCAAAGCAGTATGAGGGTAAGGATGTTATTTTGCATTTCGGTGCGGTTGACTACCGTGCGGTCATATACATAAACGGACAAAAGGCAGGAGAGCATACAGGGGGATACACCTCGTTTTCGCTTAACATCACTGAGTATCTGAAGGATGACGGAAATTATGTAACGGTTTGTGCATATGATGATACACGCAGTCTGAATCAAGCAACCGGAAAGCAGAGCGGCAGGCTTGAATCCTTCGGATGCTTTTACACACGCACAACAGGTATATGGCAGACTGTCTGGCTTGAATTTGCAGATAAACGCCGTGTGGACAGCATAAGAATAACATCGGATATCGATACACCGTCCGTTACCGTCGGTGTTAAAATTCCGAGCGAGGCGTTGGGAAGTACCGTGAGAATTGAGGCTCTTTGGGACGGTAAAGCCGTAGGATGTGTCAGCACCGCATTGTATTCGCTTTACACTGAACTGAATATTGTGCTTTCAGAAAAGCATTTGTGGGAAATCGGAAAGGGCGGACTTTATGATCTCGCCATTACTCTTGAGGATAACGGCACGATTTGCGACAGTGTTAAATCCTACTTCGGTTTGAGAAGTGTTGCTCTCGATGGAATGAAATTTAAGGTTAATAACGAGGTTGTATTCGGAAGATGGGTTCTCGACCAGGGCTTTTATCCCGACGGAATATACACGGCTCCCACTGATGAAGCCTTAAAAAATGATATTCTGTATTCAATGCAGTTGGGCTTTAACGGTGCAAGAATGCACGAAAAGGTTTTCGAGGCAAGATACTTGTATCATGCAGACAAGCTCGGTTATCTGATTTGGGGTGAATTTGCAAACTGGGGACTGGATATTTGCAGTGCAGGGCAGCTTCAGCACTTCCTTCCGCAGTGGATTGAGTCAATGGAACGCGACTTCAACAGTCCGGCGCTGATCGGCTGGTGTCCGTTTAACGAAACATGGAATACATGCGGGAACAGACAGTGTAATGCCGTTTTGGATATGGCGTACAGGGTGACAAAGGCTCTCGACGGAACTCGTCCCGTCATAGATACAAGCGGTAATTTCCATGTTGTAACCGATATATATGATGTTCACGATTACGAACAGAATCCGAAGCTGTTTGAGGGCTACTATTCGGAAATCGAAAAGGGCATCGTTAACGACCAAACAGAGCGTAATCCGGAATGGAAGGGCAGACAGCATTATGACGGCAAAGCACCGGTGTTTGTCAGTGAGTACGGCGGAATACGCTGGGCTGAGAATGAAAACGAGGGCTGGGGCTACGGCGATGCGCCGAAGTCGGAGGAAGAGTTTATTGAAAGATACCGCGGCCTGACAGAGGCGCTTCTCAATAATAAAAATATTATGGGCTTTTGCTATACACAGCTATACGATGTGGAGCAGGAGGTAAACGGGCTTATGACCTATGACAGGGAATTTAAGTTTGACCCTGAAATATTCAGAAAAATCAATACGCAGAAAGCTGCAATCGAGGAATGATTGTTAAAGTAAAATGCAGCGGAAAAGCACCATTGCGGTGGCTTTTTCGCTGCATTTTTGCATATGGTGTTTTAATGCACAGAACCGTCAGACTGTGGCAAAATACTTTTATAATTCATAATAATATTGAATGCTTCCGTTATCGCTGACGGATTTTATATTTATACCGAAAATACGGTTGATTAATCCGGACTCCAGAATTTCTCCGGGCGACTCACACATCGCAATGCCGCCGTTGTCAATTACAGCAATTTTGTCCGAAATCTTCAAGGCAAGCAGAATATCGTGCAGAACGAGAAGAATTGTTTTGCCGCTATCTGCAAGGCTTCTCAATGTTTCGGCAAGCTTTTTGCGCTGACCGATATCAAGATACACCGTAGGCTCGTCCAGCATAACAACGGGTGCACGCTGTGCGAGAGCCATTGCAATATATACCTTCTGACGTGTTCCGCCCGACAGCTCCGACATTTGACGGTCGGCGAGAGATGATATTCCCATCTGCTCCATAGCAGAGGAGGCAATATCAAGGTCGGTTCGGCTGTATCTTCGGGGATATGACAGGTACGGGAAACGCCCGTGCAGAACCATGCGCCCTGCACAAATGTCAGGCACGCCCTTCACCTGAGGAAGATAGGCAAGGAGCCTTGCTCGTTCTCCGGAGGAAATATTGTCGGTGTCTGCTCCATCAATTATTATTTTGCCGCTCTGTATAGGCAAAAGCCCGACGATGGATTTTAAAAGGGTACTCTTTCCACAGCCGTTGTTGCCGATAACGGTGGTGATCTCGCCGCAGCTTGCGGAAAGGCTTATGTTGTGCAGAACTTCGGTTTTACCGTAGCCTGCGGACAAATTACAAACCTCAATCATTGCTGTGTCCTCCCTTGAATCGGATTATCAGCCATATAAATACCGGACCGCCGATAATAGACATAATTATTCCAACAGGAAGCTCATAGGGCAGAAACAGCGTCCGCGCCGCAAGGTCACAGAGGGTCACAAAGCCTGCGCCGGTAAAGACAGAAACGGGCAGAAGGTGTCGACTTTCGCTTCCGACGAGGCGTCTGACTAAATGTGGTACAATAAGCCCGACAAAGCCTAAAAGTCCGGCGAAGCTAACAGCGGCACCGGATAAAAGTGCGGAAAGACACAAAAATAAAGCGCGGTATTTCTTGGCGGGAAGGCCGACCGCATGGGCGTTTTCGTCACCGAGAGATAAAATGTCGAGTTCGTTAAACAGTGTAAATAAAGCTATAAGTGCAAGGATAATCAGAGCCGCTGCAGGCAGCAGCTTAGATGCCGAAACCGAAGAAAATCCGCCTATGCGGAATTCGGAGGTCATTATTGAAACATCGGGATTTAAAACGGTTATTGATTCTGAGGCGGCATTTAAAATACTGTTTAAAGCCACGCCGCCGAGAATGACCGTTGTTTTGGAGATACCACCCCTGCCGGAGAATACGGAAATCAGTGCAACGGTGACAAGGCTGCCGAAAAAAGCGGACAGAGAAAGCATCCAGCCTGAAAGAACACCGAGAGCACAGCAGATGGTAACTCCCAGACCTGCACCGGCGTTTATGCCGATAATGCTCGGAGATGCAAGCTTGTTCGCCAATACTCGCTGCAGAACCGCTCCTGCGGCGGCCAACCCTGCTCCTGCGGTCATACAGGCAAGGGTGCGCGGCAGGCGTGAATACTTGATTATATTAGATGCCATACCGCCGCCGGCTAATTCCCTGATTATGCCGACAGGCGATATGCATATGCTGCCGATGCAGAGACTCAGCACCGCAGCGGCAGCACACAGAAACATACTGCCCCACAGTACAGGAGCAAAATACTTATTGCTGTGCATATAAAATTTCCTCCAGCTTTTCGTATGCCTCTGCCCAGTGTGCATTGGGCTTCAGGTTATAAAGCCGCTTTTCCATATAGTGAACACGATTATTTTTAACAGCGTCAAGCGTCCCCCAAAGCGGATTTTCGGCAAACATATTTTCTACGTTTCTGCGAGTACCTTCAAGGTCATCGCCAACCTGAACCAAAAATATTCTGTCGGGATTTGCAAGAGCTATGCTCTCTGTGCTAAGGTTTTCAAGCAGTGACTTATCGCTGTCGGCGATGTTCTCACAGCCGAAGTCGGATAGCATTTCACCCAGAACGGTGCCCTCGCTGTTTTTCGCACGAATACTGCCTGCGGACACGCGAAGAACCAATACACGCTGAGCAGGCTTGTCCGCATTCCGGTCAATAATTTCATCTATTTTTGCCTTCTGCTGTGTTCCGTATATGTCATATGCCTCATGATTTCCGGTTATATCTGTGCAGATCTTGAACATTCTGAGGTAATCGTTAAAACCTAAAACGTTGAAGTACGCCACAGTTATACCTGCGTTTTCGAGATTCTGCTGCCATTCGAGGTGCTGAGGCGTATTTGTGCTTGCCAAAACAAAATCCGGCCTTGCGGAGAGAAGACCCTCAAAGCTCAGATTTTTAGTGCCGCCAAGGTTGACGGCGTCGGACGGCATGTCAAGATTAAAATCCTCCCATGCGTCATCGGCGGAGGCACACACGCTTCCGCCTGCTAAGCACCACATATCGGCATAGCTCCCAAGAAGAACTGCGGTTCTGTTGTGCGATGTAACCGTGACTGTGCGGCCGAGGTCGTCGGTGAAGGTGTATCCGGATTCGGACGCACTGTCAGTACCGCAGCTGCAGAGAAGCACGGTGAGTAAGGTAAGCAACAAAGCTGCCGCGGATAATTTTTTCATGTATTTATCCTCCGAATTTTACACGACCTCGGGTGCGAGGAGCTTGCTCTGTACATAATCGAAACCGAGCCGTGCAATAGTATCGGCAAATCTTTCGCCCTTTATGCCTTCATCACGGAAAAGCAATATTGCACGTTCCACCACATCGACAACCTCATTTTCATCGGTAAATATCTTTTCGAGAGGCTTTCCGAAGGCAAATTTTTTGCCCCAGCGACCGCCGAGGAATACCTTATACCCATCGGTATATTTTGTTGTGACACCGAAGGGGCATTTGTTCTTGCAGCGTCCGCAGTGATTGCAGATTTCGGGATCGGAGAAAAGCTTACCGTCCACAACCCGAGATGCCTTGACAGGACAGGTCAGCTCAATTCTGCATTTACCGCAGCCGCGGCACTTGGATAAATCGAAATCGGGAACTCTTTGTCCCATGATGCCCACGTCATTCAGATTCGGCTTAACGCAGTTGTTCGGACAGCCGCCGACAGCTATCTTGAACTTGTGCGGCAGGGCAACCTCACGATAACCCTTATAGAATTTATCGTGTATTTTTGAGCTTAAAGAGAAGGTGTCAATAAGCCCATACTGACATGTTGTGCCCTTGCAGGAGACAACCGGACGAACCTTTGCGCCGGTGCCGCCGGTCTCAAGACCTTGCTGTGCCAGATACTCCCTCAGAGGCTCGATATCATCGAAGCGTACCCCCTGTATTTCAAGGGTTAATCTGCTTGTCATGGTGATTTCACCGCTGCCGAAGCGTGCCGCCGCATCGGCTATGGTGCGAAGCTCAGCCGATTTAAGCTTCCCGTTTTTGGTTATAACCCGAACATTAAATACATCGTTATAACGCTTGTCCCAAAGACAGCCGAGGGCCTTTACTCTCTTTATCTCATCATCCGGTATCTTTTCGCCTAAATTTTTAATTTCTATGTCCATGATAAAAACTCCCTTTTGTAAAACTATCAAACACAGATATTTTAACATAAAACATCATAAAAATCAATCATATTATGAAATTTTGATTAATGGAATTTTATTCATCTTTTTCTGAGATTTTATGTTCAAATTTATCCTTCTCGCCGACATCAGGGACAGCGGTGGGATAGTCGCCGGAAAAGCAAGCCGTACAGCATTGCTCCGAGGCACTGCCGGCAAGCTTCACGGCGTGCTCAAGGCTTAAGTACCCGAGACTGTCGGCACCGAGCATTTCGGCAATTTCATATGTGGAGTGGTTACACGCAATAAGCCCGTTTTTGGAATCTACGTCTGTACCGTAGTAGCATGGGTGCAGGAACGGCGGAGAGGAAATGCGGATATGAACCTCCTTTGCACCGGCGTCACGGAGCATATGAACTATGCTGCGGCTGGTGGTTCCGCGGACAATGGAATCGTCGATCATAATCACTCGCTTGCCGCGCACCGTCTCGGCAATTGGACTGAGTTTTATTTTGACCTTTGCCTCACGGTCGGACTGACCGGGAGTGATAAAGGTTCTGCCGATGTACTTGTTTTTTACAAAGCCGGTACCATACATTATGCCGGACTGCCGTGAGTATCCGATAGCGGCGTCAATGCCGGAATCGGGAACGCCGATAACCACATCGGCATCCACGGGATGCTCGTCTGCAAGGAATTTCCCTGCCAGGTGGTGTGCTGCCTGAACAGACATACCGTCCACAACTGAGTCGGGGCGGGCAAAGTATATGTATTCAAAAAGACAGATAGCGTGCCTGCTGCAGCCGCAGTGGGTTCTGATTGAACGAATTCCACCTTTGTCGAATACGAGAATTTCTCCTGGTTCTATGTCGCGGACAAACTCCGCACCGACACAGCCGAGAGCACAGCTTTCGGATGCAATAACAAAGCTTCCGTCATTGCGCCGTCCGTAGCAGAGAGGCCGCATGCCGAGTCTGTCACGAACGGCGATAAGCTTCTGCGGTGACATTATTATAAGCGAATATGCACCGTCAAGCTTGCGCATGGCAGCCTCAATCGCTTCTTCTACCGAGCCGCAGAGCAGTCTTTCCTTTGTTATCATATAGGCAATAATCTCAGAATCCACGGTAGTGTGGAATATGGCACCTTCAAGCTCAAGCTTGCGGCGCAGGACGGAGGCATTGGTCAGATTTCCGTTGTGAACGAGAGCCATTGAACCCTTTATGTGCCGAACAAAAATGGGTTGACAATTCATGGCACTGTTGGAGCCTGTGGTTCCGTAGCGTGTGTGTCCGACTGCGATTGTTCCGCTTCCGAGGCTGTCCATTACGGTCGGTGTAAAGACCTCGCTCAAAAGTCCGACATCCTTGTGGGTCTTGAATACTCCATCGTCGTTCACCGATATGCCGCAGCCCTCTTCGCCGCGGTGCTGCAGGGCATAAAGACCGCTTAGCACGGTTGCCTTTGCGTTTCCGTCACTCTGACCGAATACGCCGAATACGCCACATTCCTCGTGTATCTCTCCAAACATTATATCATTCTCCTTGTGTAAAAAATGAAAAAGGCAAAGACGTCCCATAACAAGACGTCTTTGCCTTACAGTTTTCTATTTTACCATAATGTCACTCGGATGTCAAGTGTTTTAAGCAGAGTAAATTTATCGAGATGTAAAAATATATGTAATTCAATGCTTGCAGAGCCGAGACGGTGATAAGGAGTGTCGACCCGGAATTTATGGGTTTATATTTTATAAGTCCGATTTTGCTTCATGTATTCAGTGGGTGTCAGACCTGTTTTTTCCTTGAATACGCGGCAGAAGTGATATTGGTTTGAAAAGCCGCAGCGTTCGGCTACGGCGCAGATTTTTAAAGCTCCATCCGCTAAGAGCTGCTTTGCTCTGTTGATGCGTACATCAATTATGAATTGCCTGGGCGTGACATTGTAATGCTCGGTGAAGATGCGTCTGAAATATATTTCGCTGATACTGCATTGCTGTGCCAAATCGGAATTTGTCAGGTTTGGATTACTGTAATTTTCTTCAAGATATTTTATCGCCGGCATAAGCGTGTTGCTCAACGAGCTTTGTGCAGACAGACGGTGAAGCATATGATAGAAAATACTCATAATTTCTATTCTGTTTTCCTCAAAAAGTGACAGAGCCTTCATTTGTTCAAAGTCCTTTATGTACAGCTCCGGATCTTGTATCGGAAATGCGGTGATCTTGTCACATAAAAGCCCTGCGCAGGTAAAGTTGATAACCGGGAAAACTCCGGTTTTGTCTCCATGAAGAGTATAGGTTTGTCCCTGAGGAAGGATAATGGCATGTTCCCTGTCGGAAACGGTGTTTTCACCTTCGAGGGTGTACGTTATTTGCCCATCCGCACAAAAGGACAGGCCATAGCTTTTCCTGTTTTGTATTTTTTCATATCTTCCCTTGGGCGAGGTAACTGTAAAGAGCTCTCTAATATCCGTCACAATTATTTTGGTAAGCTTATCCATAATAAACACTCCCGTATGTTTTTTTATTTATTATACACTTTTATTTCAAAATATTCAAGGCAAAAGCTAAAAAAAGTATCGGAAATATCAAAGTAGTATCGTTTTTTGCATTGCAATAAATTCGGGATTTATTATAATGTATTCATAAAATCTTACGGAAGGTGATAATATGGATTTTACGGGAAAGACGGCAATATCGACAGGTGCGGCGTCGGGCATGGGACTTTTGTTTGCGCAGAATTTTACGGAGCTTGGCGGCAACGTTGTTATGTGTGACGTCAACGAGAAGGTTCTCGGCGAAAAGGTCAACGAAATCAACGAAAAGGTAGGCGGCAAAGCAATAGGCGTAATATGCGATGTGAGAGATTATAAGCAGGTATGTGCCGCAAGAGATAAGGCGGTTGAAGTCTTCGGCAGTATTGACATTATGGCAAACTTTGCAGGGGGCACTGCAAGGCGGATGCTGAATGTTGGCTGGGAGGCGGATTTTCCCGATGTGCCGATTGAAGTCTTTGATTGGGGCCTTGATGTAAACCTAAAGGGGCCGTTTTATTTTGCTCACGCTGTTTTAAAACAGATGCGAAAGCAGGAGAGCGGCTTAATCATTAATATCGGTTCAATCTCCGGTGCAGAAGGAGACGGACAGGGTATGGATTATCCCACAGCGAAAGCAGGTTTGATGTACGGTCTTACGAAATCAATTTCACAGTATGGCGCATCGCATAATATAAGATGCGTCTGCGTTTCGCCGGGTCCGGTGCTTACAAGAGCGGCTATGGCAAATATGAGAACACCTATGGGCAGAGCCGCAGAGCCGCAGGAAATTATCGATTTGATTTTATTTGTGGCGTCCGAGAAGGGACAATTTATAAACGGAGAAAATATCATGATTGACGGCGGAAGAAACGCAGCAGGGAGGAATTGCTGATTATGAAGGGGTCTTTTTTTGAGAATAATAAAGCTTTGCTCACAGTTATGGTTCAGGCAGACAATCCCGACAGAATAAAAGAGCTTATTGACAAGTCGGTTCCTGAGGGAGCGGAGGCTTTCGGAATGCAGTTCGAGCAGATGAAGGGCGAATTCAGAACAAAAGAGGTTTACAAGGATTTGTTTTCATATGCCAAGGATAAGCCGGTGTACGTAACAAATTATCGCGGCGGACACAACGAGGGTAAGGCGGATGACACTCTGGCGGAGGAACTACTTGAGTTTGCAGACTGTGGAGCGGATTTGTGTGATGTAATGGGAGATTACTTTGACAGACAGCCCGACGAGGTTGCGGTTGATAAAACGGCGATAGAAAAGCAAAAGGAGCTTATAAGGAAAATTCATGACAAGGGTACAAAGGTTCTGATGTCTTCGCACGTATTAAAATATATCCCGGCAGAAAGAGTTCTTGAAATTGCACTTGAGCATCAGAGCCGCGGCGCAGATATATGCAAAATAGTAACCGGTGCGGATACGATGGAGCAGCAGCTTGAAAACCTTAAGATTATAAATATGCTTAAGGAAAATCTCAAAATCCCGTTTTTGTTTTTATGCGGCGGTGAATGCGGAATTTTACGGCGTATAGGAGGAGAGCTCGGCTGCTGTATGTATCTGTGCGTTCATGAATATGATAAACTTGCAACACCTGTACAACCGATTTTGAAAAAAATAAAGATGATAAGAGATAATATGGAATAAAATTATTAGATGGAGTTAAAATAATGAAATTTACGGATAAAACAGCACTTATCACAGGTGCGGCTGTCGGAATAGGCCGTGCGTCGGCAATTAAATTTGCGCAGAACGGGGCAAACCTTGTTCTTGTGGACATTGATAAAGAAAAGCTTGAAGATATAAAAAAAGAAATAGAGACGTATACGAAAAATGTACTCATCTTTCAATGTGATGTCAGTGATGAGGAAAGAGTTTATGCCGCTGTCAAAGAGGCAGAAAGTGTATTTGGCAAAATAGATATACTCATCAACAATGCCGCTTTGTGGAGATGCCGGGCACCTTTTACAGATATATCCTCTGATGAGTGGCGTAAATTTATTGATGTTAATATCATGGGCGTTGTTTATTGCACAAAATCAGTTCTGCCCAAAATGCTTGAGAACGGTTATGGCAGGATTATAAATGTATCGTCTGTTGCAGGTGTGTACGGCAATGCAAACATGGTACATTATTCAGCAACCAAAGGTGCATTGATTTCAATGACAAAAGCACTTGCGAAAGAGGTTACAGATAAAGGTGTGCTTGTTAATTCCATATCACCGGGCAGTGTAAGCCCAAGTGAAAACGGAGATATGGATTACTATGAAAAAAGTGAGCTTTCGTTTATGGGCAGAACCAGTACAGATATGGAAAATGCTAACCTTATATGTTTTCTGGCAAGCGATGAAGCAAGCTACATATCCGGACAGAATATTCAGATAGACGGCTGCAGAAAAAAGCAGTAAAGCGGTTAAATCCGGTATCTTTTCCGCATTTCCTTTGGAGTCATGTTAAAATACTGCTTAAACTTCTTTCTGAAATATGAAGTTGAGCTGAATTGCAGAGTATTACAGATATATTCTATCGGCTTGTCGGTAGTTATAAGCATGTCCTTTGCTTTTTCAAGCAATAGGTTGTTTCTGAGCTGATTAAGCGTGACATCGGAGGCTTTATGAAATGCCGAATAAAGTGCTGCTTCGCTTATTGTGCAGTTTTTAGCAAGCTCCGAGGTCGTGGCGTGAGGATGGTGTATCAAATAATTTTGGGTGAGTTCGACAATTTCTCTTGTTCGGCATGCCGTGTTGTGAGACATTTTCGGCAGAAGCAGTCCGACCAAGGTATAGAATACGCCTATATCAGGGGCGGATAATCGGCTTTTGTCAGAGAGTCGGAAAAAAAGCTCGGCGGCATTGTCACTATACGGTATTGCCTGTGTAGGGTAGGTCTTGTTATCAAAATTAGGAAAATACTGAAATCCGAGGGAAATAAACCTGATTTCCGGATTCCCGTACCAGTAGGATTGATAGCTGCACTTGTTCGGGATATAGAAAAAATCCCCCTCGCTGATTTCGACGGTGTCGGAAGCAGTAACGATTTTGCAGCTTCCCGAGAGCATATAAGCAAAGTAATGGTCCGGTGCGCCGGCACGGTTATCCGTGTAGTGGAATTTGTCAAACTCTATTGTGAGGAATTTAAAGCTGTTTGAGAATATTATATCGTTCATTGGACAACACCTCGTTATAATTATAGAAAATTACCTCTTTTTTTATAGAATATCATATTTTTACGCAAAAGTCAATGTGGTACAATAACGGTAAAAATAATGGGAGGTATCTTTATGAAGTGTAAGCAGATTGTATTCACGGAGAAAAACAAGGCGGAGCTTTTGACGGTAGATGTAAATGAGCCGGCACCGAACGAGGTTATGGTAGAAACAATGGTTTCGACCATAAGCTGCGGAACCGAACGTGCAAACATTATCGGTGATCCCAACGTAAATGCGTTTGGTGCTTCGGGAGTGGTGTTCCCGAGAACCTCGGGATATAACAGTGCCGGTATAGTTGTTAAAAAGGGTGCTGATGTAAAAAGCGTTGATGTAGGCGACAGAGTAGTTGTATATTGGGGGCAGCATAAAAGCTATAATGTAGTTCCGGAGGAACAGGTTGTAAAAATTGAGGATGAAACAGTCAACCTTGAAACGGCGGCAATGAGTTTCATTTCAACATTTCCCATGGCGGCAATAAGAAAAACGCGTATTGAGATGGGCGAAAGTGCAATTGTTATGGGACTTGGAATCTTAGGGATGACAGCGGTTAAACTGCTTCGAACCGCAGGTGCGGTACCGATAATTGCCGCAGACCCAAATCCGAAAAGACGGGAGATTGCACTGAAAAACGGTGCGGACTATGCCTTTGATCCGCTATGCGAGGATTTTGCCGACAAGGTGAAAAAGATAACGGGCGGCGGAGTGAATGTGGCAATAGAGGTTACGGGCGTCGGTGCGGGCTTTAACGAGGCACTTGACTGCATGGCGAAATTCGGTCGTGTCGCACTGCTCGGCTGTACGAGAAATTCTGATTTTACGGTGGATTATTATAAAAAAATTCATGCTCCGGGAATAACGGTTATAGGTGCTCATACGATGGCAAGACCGAATACCGAGTCACGGCCGGGTTGGTTTACGCATCGTGACGATATAAAAGCGGTGCTTAAGCTGTGTGGGGGCGGCAGAATTTGCCTTGAAAATCTGATAGAGGAAACACATTCGCCCGATGAATGCTCGGAGGTATATAACCGTCTTGTGTTTGACAAGGATTTTCCGATTGTGGTTCAATTTGATTGGAGGAAGTTTAAATGAAAAGAATAAAAATAGCACAAATCGGTGCAGGACATGATCACGCAGCAGATGTAATTTCAACATTAAAGCTACAAAATGATATTTACGACCTTGTAGGTTATGCGGTTGTTGACGGAGATGAATCTGTTTATGATAATACCCAATGGGCATATGAGGATGTCAAAAGAATGACCGTTGATGAAATCCTGAATTATCCGGACCTTGATGCAGTATGTATCGAAACGGAGGACAGACGTCTTACCGAGTTTGCGATAAAGGCGGCTGAAAAAGGCTTGCATATACAGATGGATAAACCGGGCAGTGAATCGGACGAGGATTTTGACAGGCTTATTGATTTGGTTAAAGAAAAAAATTTAGTATTTCACACCGGGTATATGTACCGATACAATCCGGCGGTTATAAAGCTTAAGGAAGATATAAGGGCAGGTAAGCTCGGTGAAATCTATGCTGTTGAGGTGCAGATGAACTGCATTCATCCTATTGAAAAACGGAAATGGCTCGGCAATTATCCGGGCGGCATGCTATATTTCCTCGGCTGTCATTTGATAGATTTGGTATATAGCATTTGCGGTATGCCCGAAGAAATAATTCCTCTAAGTCAGCCTATCGGCACCGACGGCGTTACATCCGATGATTTCGGCATGGCGGTGTTTAAGTATAAAAACGGTGTGTCTTTTGTTAAAAGTACGGCTGTTGAAATAGGCGGCTTTGAGCGCAGACAGCTTGTTGTCTGCGGAACACGCGGAACAGTGGAATTAAAGCCCTTTGAATGGCTCGGCGGCGAGTGTCCCGGTGTTTTTACGCCGCAGACAACAGGCGTAAGAGAAGCATTCGATAAAAATTGGCATGCAAAGGGTGAGTATCACGATACGCCTGTATACGGAAGATATGACGCAATGTTTCGTGCGTTTGCGGATTATGTAAACGGAGAAAAGCGAAATCCTTATGGCTATGAATACGAAAGAGAACTGCATAAGCTTATATTAAAAGCATGCGGTGTATAAAATAAAAAGGAGTAGACAAAATGAAAGCAATACTTGTAAATGATGACAGAAGTTTAAGATGGGATGATGTACCAAACCCCGAAATTAAGAGCGAGGAGGTTCTCGTTGAAATTCATGCGGCGGCGCTTAACCGTGCAGATCTCATGCAGCGTGAGGGCGACTATCCGCCTCCTCCGGGATGCCCGGACTGGATGGGACTGGAAATTGCCGGTGTAATCGTTGAAATGGGTGACGAGGCAAAGGCGAAATCAAATTGGAAGATAGGCGACAAGGTCTGCGCCCTTCTCGGTGGCGGAGGATATGCCGAATATGCGGCGGTTAAATATGATATGCTTATGCCGATTCCGAATAACTGCTCAATGGAGGAGGCAGCTGCAATTCCGGAGGCATTTGCGACAGCTTATCTGAATTTATTTATCGAGGGCAATATAAAGCCGGGAAATACACTTCTGATGAATGCCGGAGCGTCGGGTCTTGCAAGCGTTATAATTCCCATGGCAAAGGCGTTCGGCGTGAGAGTTATAACAACGGTTCTGACAGAGGAAATTGCAGCGTCAATAAAGCATCTTAAGGCTGACAGAGTTGTTGTGACAACAAAGGAGGATATTGCATCTGTGCTTGAGGAGGAGCTTAAAAACGGATACGGTGTTGACGTTGCCATTGATTGTCTGGGCGGCGAGGTTATGGGCAAGTGCATACATTATCTCACCCACGGGGCAAGATGGATTATGATTGCGGCTCTTGCCGGGCAGAAAACCGAAATAGACCTTAAAAATATTTATGTAAGAAATGTGCGAATTATAGGCAGCACGCTGCGTTCGAGAACCCCCGAGGTTAAGGCACAAATTCTTTCCGAGCTTGTGGAAAAGGTATTCCCGAAGATTGAGAGCGGCGAGGTTAAGCCGACAATCTATAAAACACTGCCTATAACAGAGGCGGAGGCAGCACATGATATTCTCTACAAGGGACAGAATGTCGGAAAGGTAGTCTTGAAGGTTAAATGAGTGAAATCGAAATTATTCCAATAGAGTACGGCAAGTCGGTTTTGCCTGAGAGCATGATATTTCAAGGAGGTGCGGCGGATAAATTCCGCCCCATTGTGTTTATGATATATCTGATTAAAACGCAAACCGGACTGATTTTGGTCGATGCAGGCTGCGAAACAATGCCCGGCTTTGATATGAAGGACTTTATCGGGGCTGTTAAAGCGATTGAAAACTTGAACATAAGTCCTGCGGATATCACTGATGTTATCATAACTCATGCGCATCATGACCATATAGAGTGTGTGAGATATTTTAAAAATGCAACGATATATATTCAGCGTGATGAGTATGAAAACGGAAAGAATTATTTTACAGAGGGCATGAAAATAAAGCTTTTTGCCGAAGAAGCGGAAATCTGTTCGAATGTAAAAGCCGTTAAAATAGGCGGTCATTCTGTTGGCTCATGTATTGTTGAAATCATGGATGACAGCGGAAAATTCATAATAGCCGGAGATGAGTGCTATATGAGGGAATGTATTGAAAAGCAAATCCCGACGGGCACTTCATATTGTCCGCAAAGGAGCCTGAAATTTATTGAGAAATACGGCAGTGGTGAATACACGGTTCTACTGTGCCATGATGCGTAAGCAATGGCTGCGGTCGAAGCAAGAAGAACAGCCGGCCGCGGAATAAAAGTCATATCGACTTGCTTATAATAGGACAGAAAGTATCATATATTTTAGTAAATACCAAGCGGAGGTGTGAATTAATATATGATATTTTCGTTTTTGCAGACGGTACTAAGTTCGGTAACACTTTTGCTGTCGTACATATCGGGCAACAGCTCGTTTCCGAAGCCGTTGACGGCGGAGGAGGAGCGGCAATATATCGAGCAGTACAGAAACGGGGATGAAAGAGCAAAAGAGATTTTAATAGAACACAACTTAAGGCTTGTGGCGCATATAGCAAAGAAGTATACCGGCAGCGTTCGTGACAGCGAGGACATAATCTCAATCGGTACAATCGGACTCATCAAGGGGATAACAAGCTTCGATCCGTCAAAGGGAACACGCCTTGCCACATATGCTGCGAGATGTGTGGATAATGAAATACTTATGCTTATGCGTGCCCAGAAGAAAACTCAGGGCGACGTATCGCTGAACGAGACAATAGGCGTTGACAAAGAGGGAAATCAGATAATGCTGATTGACGTAATGAAAAGCGATACCGCCGATATATTCGATAAGATAAATACGGATATACAGATAAAGCAGCTGTATAAGAATATTGAGAGTGAGCTTGATGAGAGGGAGCGCAAGGTTATACTGCTGCGTTACGGATTAGGCGGCACAAAATGCTATACACAGCGTGAGGTAGCAAAGCTTTTGGGAATATCCCGCTCCTATGTATCGCGTATTGAAAAAAAGGCAGTCGGAAAGCTGGGTAAGGGCATACGCGACAAGTGAGCGGAAAGATGTGTGAATAGTATAATCAAGCTCAAATGCATAGTGGGATATGGCTGCCGTATGCCGGATTTAATGGCTGCGGCAGCCTCGATAAAGTCGGGCACCCGGTATTGCGTAGCATAAATCCGATATTGCGTAGCATAAATTAAGGAAGCTTCGGTGGCTCAGCTCGTAAAGTCCTCCTCAAATGAAGCGAGTGCCTGCTTATCCGCAATGGTAACACCGTCTCTGAGCAGACGCTTCTCGCTCTCCGATATATCCTGAATACGAACGTTCAGGTTGTACAAAAATTTCTCTCTGCCATCTGTTACGGCATATATTGCAAGGACGTCCCCGTCAATGCGGGCAATATATGATTCTGCATCAACCGCCGCGTCGGCGGCAGCCGGATTTTCGACAGTCCTGGCGGCGGCAGGGGTATCAACGGTCAGCAAAGCCCTTTCGGCACGATTTTCGGCCTGTCGATAAACATAGATAAAGGATATATACGCAAAAATTACAACCGACAAAAAAACACAAACACCTATCATTATACTTCTTAAAATTTTTTCCGTCATTTTTTTATCTCCTTTCTTTCGCATATATGTGGCATAAAATGATCATTTTGCCCAATATCTTGTGGATAAACGTTCTTTGTAACACTAATTTAATATATTATTAACATATATTGGTCTTTTCATACGCGAAGTTTTAGTCTATAATATAAATAATATAGTTGTATGCATAATGCTTGCAGCATACGGACACAGAGAATCGTCTGTGCTTAACAAGATTTCCAAAGGGGTGTATTCATGAAACACTATGTAGGAAAGTTTATAAAAATATTTATAATAACTCTTTGCATATTTATGCTTGCGGTCGGTATTGCTTTCGGCGGAGCAATATTGGGTTATTGGGGCGATATTGACGAACTTGATGTTGACAGTCTTACGCTTAACCAAAATTCGGTTATAGTGTATACGGATTCTGCAACAGGCAAGGAGGTTGAGCTTCAGAAGATAAATTCCGCCGAAAACCGTGAGTGGGTTAATATACAGGATATTCCCTATGCACTTCAGAAGGCGGTTATATCTATAGAAGACGAAAGGTTTATGGAGCACAAGGGCTATGACCTTCCGAGAACAGCCAAAGCTACTTTAACATGGGTGGGGAATAAAATCACCGGGAAGAAGGGTGTGAGCCTGGGCGGAAGTACGATTACGCAGCAGCTTATCAAAAACGTAACAGGAGAAGATGACCAGACGCCCACCAGAAAAATCCGTGAAATTTCAAGAGCGGTGGCACTTGAAAAGAAGCTGGACAAGACCCGGATACTTGAGCTGTATTTAAATTGCATATATCTGTCCCATGGCTGTAACGGCGTAGGGACGGCGGCAAAAACCTATTTCGACAAGGATGTAAAGGACTTGACTCTGGCGGAGTGTGCGTCTATTGCCGGTATCACGCAGAACCCGGCTGCGTATGACCCGATTGAGAATCCCGAAAACAATAAGGAACGGCAGATGCTTGTACTTGGAAAAATGCTTGAGCTCGGTTACATAACCGAGTCGGAATACAGCGATGCCGCAGTGGAGAAGCTGAATATCAAGAGTAACAGCGGAAGCGGTGACAATACACCGAAAACTAACTCTTACTTTGTTGACCAGGTAATACTCGATGTAATCGAAGATTTGCAGAAGGCGGGATATTCCGAATCCTTGGCAAAAAAGATAGTCTATTCGGGCGGCGTAAAAATAGAGGCTGCATATAATCCGAGGATTCAGGAGATTGTCGAAAAATTTTACAGCTCTGAAAAGAATTTTATCGGTAAGGGCATTCAGTCGGCAATTACCGTTATCGACGTGAATACGGGACAAATAGTCGGAATTGCGGGTGGAATAGGTGAAAAGACTGCCAGTCTGACGCTGAACCGTGCATCACAGAGCCCGAGACAGCCCGGTTCGACAATCAAGCCGATTGCAGCATATGCCCCGGGAATAGAGAACGGCACAATCTATCCGGGATCGGTGTTTGACGATAAGGCTGTGTCATATAACGGGTGGACGCCGAGAAATTACGATTATGCATACAGAGGAATGGTAGATGTAAGACGTGCGCTTCGCACTTCGCTCAATACCACCCCGGTAGAAATAATAAACAAAATGGGTCCACAGGTAAGCTATGACTTTCTGACGCAGAAGTTTAAGCTTTCCACCCTTGTTTCAAGCCGAAATGTCAATGGTGATATATATACCGATATAGGTCTGTCTCAGCTGGCTCTCGGCGGCTTGACGGACGGTGCGACAACCCTTGAAATGGCGGCGGCTTACGCATCCTTTGCCAACGGCGGGTTATACTACAATCCGTATACTTATATCCGTGTCACCGATAAGGACGGAAACGAGATATTGAGTTCAGACAGAGCCGGAACGCCTATTTTGAAGGATTCCACCGCATATATCATGACGCAGCTTTTAAAGGAGGTTGTGGAGAGCGGAACGGGCAGAGGTGCATCAATATCCAATGCTGCATATACCGCCGGAAAAACGGGTACAACATCAGACAATATGGATCGCTGGTTTATCGGCTACACTCCGGAATATGTGGCAGCAATATGGTATGGATATGATACGCCTAAGGAAATTACAATAGGCTCAAATCCGTGTATTCCTGTGTTCAAAAGCATTATGGACAAGGTTCAGGCAACGGTCAGCTCGTCAAAGCCGCTCAAGCAGCCTGATTCGGTAACGCGTATTAACTACTGTGCGTATACGGGTATGCGTGCAACGTCAAGCTGTCCTGCATTGACATACTACTGCGATAAGGACAAGCTTCCGGCATACTGTAACGGTAAACATAAAGGCTCGGCAGTGACGGATGAATCGGAGAAGAAGTCGAAATCCTCGCGGCAATCCGAAAATTCGGAGGAAGAGGACGAAGATGATAATAATAAACAGCAGAGTCAAGCTTCATCGGGCACCGGAACGTCAGGCAGTACGTCATCGAGTACGTCGTCCGGCGGAACAGCCTCCGAGAACGGAGCATCGGGAGGCACTTCAAACGGAAGCTCAACGAGTGGCGGAACGTCGGGCGGAGGCACCGACGGCGGAGAGTCTCATGTCGAATTGACTCAGTAAACGGCAGGATAGACTTGTGCGGGGCATATAAGGTGAAAATCATTGATTGTGGGGGACGGCATCCCGGAAAAGTGTATCGAGATGCCGATTCCTGCAATTTATTATTTTAATCCGTCTGTCGAGCGGAATGACAAATCAGTAAATTCAGAGAGAAACAATTATATTTATTCGGAGGTACAATGTGAAAAAGTATGATAATACCAGTATTTCGTCCCTAAAGGGAGCGGACCGTGTGCGTAAGCGGCCGGCGGTTATATTCGGCTCTGATGGGGTAGAGGGCTGCGAGCATTCCATGTTTGAAATCCTTTCAAACTCAATTGATGAGGCAAGAGAGGGCTTCGGAAGTACGATCACGCTTACACGTTTTGCGGATGGATCGATAGAGGTGGAGGACTTTGGACGCGGCATTCCGGTGGACTATAATGAGCGTGAAAAGCGCTATAACTGGGAGCTTGTATTCTGCGAACTGTACGCCGGCGGAAAATATAAGAATAACGAGGGTGGCGACTATGAATATTCCCTCGGACTGAACGGTCTCGGTGCCTGTGCAACTCAGTACAGCTCGGAATATATGGATGTTGAGATACTCCGCGACGGCTTTAAGTTTAACCTTCACTTCGAACACGGAAAGAATATCGGCGGACTGACGAAAACCGAGTTTCGCCACAGACACACCGGTTCAAAAATCCGCTGGAAGCCGGATTTAAAGGTGTTTACAGATATAAATATCCCGGTTGAGAATTATCATTCAATATTAAAGCGTCAGGCTGTTGTTAATTCGGGAATAAAGTTTATTTTCAAAAATCAGACAGCGGACGGCTTTGAAGAATTTGAGTATTTCTATGAGAACGGAATCGTAGACTATGTAAAGGAGTTATCCGACGGTAAGGAGATAACCTCGGTTCACTATATAGAGGCGGAACGCCGCGGCCGTGATCGTGCAGACCTTAAGGAATATAAGGTAAAAATGAGCTTTGCGTTCTGCTTTAACAACGATAATCACGCTATAGAATATTATCATAATTCAAGCTTCCTCGAGCACGGCGGCGCACCGGATAAGGCGGTGCAGAACGCCTTTGTCTATGCAATCGATCAGTACCTGAAGCAAAATAATAAATACACGAAAAACGAAAGTAAAATTCGTTTCACCGATGTTGCCGACAGTCTTCTGCTTGTTAGCAACTCGCTGTCAACCATGACCAGCTACGAAAACCAGACAAAGAAGGCAATTACAAATAAGTTTATCCAGGAGGCAATGACCGAATTTCTGCGTGAGCAGCTTGGAATTTACTTTATCGAAAATAAAATGGATGCGGAAAAGCTTGCCGCACAGGTGCTTGTGAATAAGCGCAGCCGCGAATCGGCGGAAAAGACACGGGTAGACGTGAAAAAGAAGCTCGGCAAGAATATCGATATCACGAACCGAGTAAAGAAGTTTGTCGACTGCCGAAGTCGTGACGTCGGCCGCCGTGAGCTGTATATAGTTGAGGGTGATTCGGCTCTGGGTGCTTGTAAGCTTGGCAGGGACGGAGAATTTCAGGCAATAATGCCCATCCGCGGCAAAATACTGAACTGTCTGAAAGCGGAGTACGATAAGATTTTCAAAAGTGATATTATTGTTGACTTGATGAAGGTTTTGGGCTGCGGTGTTGAAATCTCGACAAAGCATAATAAGGAGCTTAATTCATTTGACATAAGCAACCTCAGGTGGAATAAAGTTATAATCTGTACCGATGCCGATGTTGACGGCTATCAGATACGAACCCTTGTCTTGACGATGATTTACCGTCTGACACCGAGCCTTATCGAAAAGGGCTATGTCTATATTGCAGAATCACCTCTGTATGAAATAACCTATAAGGATAAAAGCTATTTCGCCTTTGACGAAACCGAAAAGGCGAATATAATGAAGAAGCTTGACGGAAAGAAGTACACCATTCTTAGAAGTAAGGGCCTGGGTGAGAATCAGCCGGATATGATGTGGGAGACCACAATGAACCCCGAAACGCGGCGACTGATAAAGGTTACGCCCGACGATGCGGAAAAGACACAGGAGATGTTTGATTTGCTTCTCGGCGATAACTTAGCCGGCAGAAAGGAGCATATCGCTGAGGTCGGACATAACTTTATAGATTTGACTGATGTATCGTGATTTGAGGAACAGGAGAAAGTAAAATGGCAAAGAAACCTATTATAGAAAACCAGATAATAACCGAAACTCTGGAAAAAAACTATATGCCCTACGCCATGAGCGTAATCATATCCCGTGCAATCCCCGAGATTGACGGCTTTAAGCCGTCACACAGAAAGCTTCTTTATACCATGTATAAAATGGGACTTCTGACGGGAAATCGTACAAAGTCGGCGAATGTGGTGGGGCAGACGATGAAGCTTAACCCCCACGGCGATGCGGCGATATACGAAACAATGGTAAGACTGACAGAGGGTAACGGCTCGCTTCTCGTTCCGCTTGTGGATTCAAAGGGTAACTTCGGTCGTCAGTATTCGAGAGATATGGCATATGCAGCCTCACGTTATACCGAGGTAAGGCTTGCTAAGGTGTGCGCAGAAATTTTTAGAGATATCGATAAAGATACGATTGACTTTGCCGATAACTATGACGGCACATTAAAGGAGCCGACACTGCTGCCCACGACATTTCCGAATATCCTTGCCAACCCGAACCAAGGAATTGCGGTCGGTATGGCGTCGAATATATGCAGCTTTAACCTGCGTGAGCTTTGTGAAGCGACAATTGCCGTAATGAAAAACCCCGATGCGGATCTGACCGAAATAATGCCGGCTCCCGACTTTCCCGGCGGCGGTGAGCTTTTGTATAACCCCGATGAAATGCGTGAGATATACAAGACCGGTCGCGGAAGCTTTAAGGTTCGCGCAAAGTATGTGTATGATAATAAAAACCGCTGTATCGAGATAAAGGAGATACCGTATACTGCATCGGTAGAGGCGATTATCGAGAAAATAGTTGACCTTGTAAAGGCGGGAAAAATCCGTGAAATATCGGATATCCGAGACGAAACCGACCTGCACGGTCTTAAACTTACTATTGATTTAAAGCGCGGAGCAGAGCCGGAGAAGCTTATGGCAAAGCTCTTCAAGTCGACACAGCTGGAGGACAGCTTCGGCTGTAACTTCAATATTTTGGTTGAAGGCTCGCCCATTGTTTTAGGGGTGAACGACATTCTCTGCGAGTGGCTGCGCTTCCGCCGCCGCTGTGTAGAGAGAGGAATAGCCTTTGATATAGACAAAAAGAGTGATAAGCTTCACCTTCTCGAGGGTCTTGAAAAAATTCTGCTTGATATCGACAAGGCGATAAAAATCGTCCGCGAAACTGAGGAGGATGCGCAGGTTGTACCAAACCTCATGGCGGGCTTCGGCATTACTCAAATTCAGGCGGAGTTTGTTGCGGAGATAAAGCTTCGTAATCTGAATAAGGAGTATATCTTAAAGCGCACTGCTGAGATCGAAAGCTTAAAGTCCGAGCTTACTGAATTAAAATCCACTTTGGCAAGCAAGGCGAAGATAAATAAGATAATCGAAAAGCAGCTCAGAGAGGTTAGCAAAAAATACGGCACAGACAGAAAAACCGTGATTGTGTCGGCAGATAAGGTAGTTACAGTCGATGATATAGCAGAGGAGGTTCCCGATTACGGTGTAAAGCTGTTTAGAACAGCGGAGGGATATATAAAGAAAATCTCTCTGAACGCACTAAGGACAAGCGGCGAGCAGAAGCTTAAGGAGAACGATGAGATTGTCGAGGAAATCGAAACAACGAACGCCGGTGAGATAATATTCTTTGGAGGCGGAAGTGCCTATAAGATGAAGATAAACGATATTCCCGACGGAAAGGCAAGTCAGTTGGGCGAATTTATTCCTAACCTTGTGGGAATGGAAGAAAAATCGCCGATAATAGGCATGGTAGTTGCCGGGGATTACAACGGAGAGCTTCTGTTCTGCTTCGAGAACGGAAAGTGCGCAAAGGTTCCGCTTGGAGCATATGCGACTAAGTCGAATCGCCGCCGATTGACAGGTGCATATTCCGATAAGTCCGAGGCGATAGCAATGTTCTTTATTAGAGAAGACACTGACATTATGCTGATGAGCAGTGCGGATAAGGCACTTTGTGTCAACACCTCGAAAATTCCGCTTAAGACCACCCGTACAACTCAGGGTGTGGCAGTCATGACGCTGCGCAGGGGCGCAGTAGTAAAATCTGCGGTTTTGGCGGAAAGCTGCGGATTCGCAGATCCGAAGCGTTACCGACCGAGAAATATCCCGGTTGCCGGTTCGGCGATAAAGGATGATGATAAAGGGATAGAACAGATTTCGTTCATATAATCATATAAGAAGCGTTCCGCTTCACCAATCGCCGTTGCGACTATGGAGAAAAAGATAATCTTTTATCCCGTGGCGCAGCATAGACGATAAGCAAAATAAAATCCGAAATAATTTTTACATTGCAATTGTGCTTGGCAACTGTATGGGCGCAGGGCAATTATTCAATAAAATTATTTCGGATTTTAAATGTTCCGGAAGCGTTCCGCTTCACCAATCGCCGTTGCGACTATGGAGAAAAAGATTATATTTTAACATGGATAAACGGCAGATTGATATTCTGTTTATATTGGTTAAAAGACAATCCCAACTATCTGCCGAAAAGTATAAAATATTTTGAATTAATTGCCCAATGCCCTGTTCCGACCTGCCGCTCCCGGTCGGTAATGTAATATTTTATACTATTCGGGAACGTTCATCTTTAATAACACATGTTATATTGCATAAATAAATATATTTATTATAAATATATTGTTGTAAAACTTACTAAAATTTAGCACAGCCGCTCAAATATTGCCGATATAACTTGACAAAAATTTATAAACATTTTAAAATACACTTGTTTTATTTTAAAATGTTACTTTTGATAAGTGTACCTGTTTGGAAGTACATTAAATTGAATTAAAATACTATCATAAATACAAAGGAGGTGCCGAGATGAGCGGTATCCATAATTTCCCAATGAGTGGGGGTTAGAAAAAATATAGTTTTCTTACCCAATTTAATTTTATACAATTTTAAGGAGGATTTTAATAATGAAATTAAAGAAGTTAGTGTCTGCCCTCGTTTCGGGCGCAATGATTCTCGGCACAATGGCGATTCCTGCTTTTGCTGCTGAACCTTTGGAAGAACCTGTTGCAGACGAAGCGTTGGAAACATCCGGCGATGTTGAGCTTTTCTCGGCAGAGGATTCATGGATTGATAATGCTGATACAACATGGTACATCGAAAAAGATGAAAACGATAATAAAATTACCGAATTCACACTTACAACTGCGGCACAGCTTGCAGGTCTTGCACAGCTTGTAATCAATGGCAACAATTTCAGCGGTAAAACAATTAAGCTCGGAGATAATATTGATTTGGCAGGTAAGAATTGGACACCGATTGGCGGTGATTCAAAAGCATTTAACGGCACATTTGACGGCAATAATTATTCTGTAAATAATATGACAGCAAAAAATGCATATGCATACGGTAACGGCTTTTTTCATTCGTTGATAGGACCGGCCACTGTAAAGAATGTTTCATTTAATAATGCAAAAGTATATCGAACTTTCTCTTACAGCGGTAATGTTTATGGTATTGTGTCCGGATATGCTTACGGAAATGTTACTTTTGAAAATATACACGTAGCTGATTCTTGGGTACGCGGTTATGGTAAAGTTGGTGCGATACTTGGTATGGCAGCAGATTGGGGTGGCATAACTACTGTAAAAAATTGTACGGTTAATAATGTATACGTTTATGGAGTCTATAACTGTGCTACATTTATAGGAACATCACTTAATTCGGTTGACATGAACGGTTGCTCATATTCCAACGTATCATGGGTTCCATATTGGGCAGAAAAATATTATCCTATAGAAACAACAGTTGCAAATAGCGGAGAAATAGTAAACGGATTATTCTGGAAATGTGATATATGGTATTATGCTGCGTGGAGTGATTTGTATAATGTCTATAAGGGATCGGTTGCTTTTTCTGATGTAAGTGATTTGGATTGGTCGCAGGAAAGTGATGCAGACGGATGGTGTGTAAATAATTATGCAAGTATTGGCGATACGCAGTATACATGCTTGCAAGAAGCTATAGATGCAGCGGTAGATGGCGATACAGTTACATTACGCAGAAATTATAAAAACGCTGTAGTGAACGCAGATAAAAACATTACATTTAAAACAGCCGAATACATTATGCCTAATGTTACTACGCCGGATAGCAAATATGTCAAAAAAATTAATGCAACCACATATTCTGTACTGGACAGCGAATCAACAGTTGTTGATAACGCAAAAACAACAGGTGCGGAGGTTACACTTGATAACTTAAAGAATAACGCAGCCGTTGACCATATGCCTGACGCTACATATAAAGTAGTTGTAGAAACCGCACCGAAGGCGGATGCAGATGCGGTTAATAGGGCAATCGAAGATAGTAAGGCTACACCTACGCCAGATACCAACACATCAAAGGCAATGTTTGATATCTCGGTTGTAAAGACTGACAGCAACGGTGTTGAAACAGTTTTGAAAAATGTTACACAGCAGCAGGTTACCTTGACTCTTGGCGAAACACCGAGCGATCCCGAAGCTGTTCGTGTATACCATGTTGTTGCTAATGGAGTTACCGAAATACAAAGAGGGGCACCGAACTACTTGACGGTTGATGGCAATACTGTAACCTTTATCGCTCCGTCATTCTCAACCTATGCGGTAACATATACGGCAACTCCTATTGCCGAGGTTAACATCGCAAAGAATGTCGGCGTTGCATTTGAGCGTGTGGGAGATACCTCGGAATACAATATCGTATTAAAGGCTCTTGACAGCAAGACAATCAATCGTTTTATGTCGGCAGACTTGACCTTTGACATGAATGTAACAAGCGGTGCGGTAGGCTATACCGTAAACCCTGCGGCAAGCGTAAACCTCATTGATAAGGGTGACGGCAGATACGAATTTAACCTT
>CACXES010000118.1 GCA_902766745.1 uncultured Ruminococcus sp. | reverse complement strand
TATCAAAACATATTCAAAATCGGGTATGTTTTGATAGGCTGATAATAGCTTAAAATAAATGTTCTTTGACAAAGAAAGCGCACAGGCGCAGTATAGACAGTCTTTCAACATTCAGTCATAGCAGAGCTTATACAGTAGATGCGCCACGATGGCAGGGGCTTAGATTATCAACTTCATTTTCCTTTATGCCGGAGCGAGAAACATTTTTACCGTAAATGCAGAATAAAAGGCAATTCTGCACAGCAATGACGCTATGATGAAATAATGATACTCCCGTCTTGAACGCGTCACTGCATTGGGCGGTTGCATAAGAACTATGCGGAGGGTGAAAGTCCCGTGAGCCGTGCCACCAGCTGTCAGACTGTCGTTAAACATTCATAAATATGTATGAGGTAAAAGACTATGAATGAGAATGAAAATATTAAAAAGGATAATGCGGAATTGGAACAACCGAAACAATATGATTTTGACAAAAACACCTTTGTAGTTAAACCTGTTTTCAAAGAAAACTCAACCGATACTTTGGGTACGGTTTTGCTCCGTCTTATGACGGACGGAAAATAAAATTGCACAAATTTTCAGAATACGGCTGACAGAACAAATAAAGCGCGGTATAATATTATTGGTAATACTGTTTATTTGACTGTCAAGAAAGGAGGACTTTATGAGACAGTCAAAAAATAAAAAAAGAGAGGTTACCGCAGCTTTGTATGTGCGTCTTTCCCGTGATGATAATTTGGAAGGCGACAGTTACAGTATAGGAAATCAGAAAAAATTACTAACCAAAATTGCAAAAGAAAAAGGATATACAAATCTCTTGATTTTTTGCGACGACGGTATTTCCGGCGTAACAATGGATCGCCCCGATTACATACGAATGATTGAAGCGATTGAGGACAACAAGGTATCAGCCGTATTTGTAAAAGACCTTTCAAGACTTGGCAGAAATTATATTGAAGTCGGAAAATTGACAGAGGAATTTTTGCCGGAGCACGATATAAGGCTTGTTGCAGTATCAGACAATATAGACACGGCAGAGGGCGAAAATGAACTTGCTCCGATTAAAAATCTCTTTAACGAATGGTACGCAAGGGACATTTCAAAAAAACGCCGTATCAGCAATAAGATTAAAGGCAATGCAGGCGAGCCTATGGGATTGCCCCCGTATGGATATATGAAAAATCCCGGCGGCAGCAAAAGCTGGGTTGTTGATGAAGAAGCCGCCGCTGTTGTCAGACGGATATTCAGTATGACAATGGACGGAATCGGACCTCATCAGATAGCGGATATTCTCGCAAGCGAAAATATCCTTATTCCCACAAGCTATTGGCAAAGCAAAGGCATTGGCAGACCGGGTGCGAAAAACACTTTAAGCTGTCAATGGAAAAGCTCAACAATCGTTTCAATTCTGACAAAACAAGAATATTGCGGTGATGTCTTGAATTTCAAAACATATTCAAAGTCATACAAAAATAAAAAGCGCATAGTAAATGACCGTGAAAATTGGGTTGTATTCAAAGATGTTCACGAGCCTATTGTTGACCGAAGCGTATGGGAAACAATACAAGAAAGACGGAGCAGAAAAACACGCAAAAAGCAGAAATCGGACGGCGAAAAAAATATGTTTGCCGGGTTGCTTGTGTGTGCTGACTGTGGCAGTAACTTATGGTATCACTTTAATCAAGCAAATCCCGAAATAGAATATTTTAACTGTTCGGGATATAACAAAGGTAAACGGAAAATCTGTAACTCAACGCACTATATACGGGTTGATTTTTTGGAAAAGGTTGTACTTGGCGAAATCAGACGTTTAACAAAACTTGCAACGCAGTATGAGAGTGAATTTGCTAAAATTGTTATGGGACACTCAATAAAAGCAGCAGAACAGGAAAGACAATTAAAGCAAAAAGAATTAAATATATTAAATGCAAGAAATGACGAGCTCGACAATTTGTTTGAGCATATCTATGAGGACAATGTTTCCGGCAAGATAAGCGATGACAGATTTGCAAAGTTATCTGTCAAATACGAATCGGAGCAAAAAGAAGTCACGGCACGCATTAAGGAATTGGAAACGGAACTTAATACCGAAAAAAGTAAATCTGTAACGGCTGATATGTTTACGGCTTCTGTCCGTAAATATACCAGAGCAAGAAAACTTACTCCGAGAATGTTAAACGAACTGATTGAAAAAATTGAAGTGCACCAGTCCGAAAAAATTGACGGTAAAACCGTTCAACAGCTCACAATTCATTATAACTGCATAGGCAATATTGAAATACCCGACCTTGAAAAGCTACCCGAAAACAATGTTTCGGTACATACAAGACAGGGCGTAGATGTTCATTTTGCCGCTTGTGCAAGTTAAAAAGTCAATAAAAAACCGAGTGTCATACAAAACCTTTCAAGTTCTGTAAGAACACTCGGTATGGTGCGGATAAGAGGACTTGAACCTCCATGAAATTGCTTTCACATGGACCTGAACCATGCGCGTCTGCCAATTCCGCCATATCCGC
>CACXES010000117.1 GCA_902766745.1 uncultured Ruminococcus sp. | reverse complement strand
TGGCGGAGAGGCAGAGATTCGAACTCTGGGTGCTTTCGCATCACTAGTTTTCAAGACTAGCTCCTTAAACCACTCGGACACCTCTCCATTCCCGACGTGACTTATAAATTATATCATCTATCTTCATTTTTGTCAAGACATTTTTTTAGTTTTGACAAATTTTTTTAAAAATTTTTTAAAAAACCATAATCCATATTATTATACGCAAAAATGTTGACTTTCAATGTTAATTCAAATAGGGTAATTCGTATGTCGTAATATGGATTGATCTGTTGATTTGCGATAAGACAACTTGCGCATCTCGGGAGGAATGCATATTAATTTAAAATGTGTGAGTAATTGATTTATTAAATAATTAATTACAAGGATAATTAAGTTAAATCGGAGCAAAGCAAGAGCGTTGCTCCGATTTAAAGCGTTACGGATTTCATATTTCAGGATTTTAGGAATGATTCCTCTGATTCGTGTTTTTTGCTTCGCTGCATGAGATTTGCTATTGCGTCCGAGGCGGAAGAACCCTCAAACAGCACGCTGTACGCTTGATTTACAATGGGCATTTCCACGCCGAGCTTATCGGCAAGCTCCTTTGCTGCGCGGCAGGTTCTGACACCCTCCACGACCATTTTTACCTCGGCACACGCAGCTTCGCAGCTCTTGCCGTTGCCGATTAAAATGCCTGCTTTGCGGTTTCTGGAATGCATACTCGTACAGGTGACAATCAAATCGCCTATACCGGACAGGCCGTTAAAGGTTTCGGGCTTTGCGCCCATTGCGGTACCAAGCCGCGAAATTTCCACAATTCCTCGTGTCATAAGCGCCGCCTTGGTGTTATCGCCAAGACCTAAGCCGTCAGAGATCCCGGCACACAGGGCGATGACATTTTTCAGAGCACCGCCTAATTCTACCCCTATCATATCGGAGTTGGTGTATACCCGGAATGCGGGATTCATCATAATATCCTGAATGTAGTTCGCCGTGTTCTCGTCGGCGGCGGCAACCACGTTTGTTGTAGGGATTCCGCGCGATACCTCCTCGGCATGACTGGGCCCTGACATGACGGCGATCTCGCACTGCGGAAGCTCACGCCGCAGTATCTGTGACATGGTGAAGTGAGTTCCCTCCTCAAGCCCCTTTGAAATATTCAATATCAGCTGTCCTCGCTTTATGTGGGGCGCAAGTGCCTTCGCAGTGCTGCGCATTGCATGGGAGGGGGGAGCAGTTATGATCATGTCCGCATCGGCACAGTCGGATATATCCGAGGTAAAGAGTACCCCATCGGGAATTTTAACTCCGGGGAGGTAAGGCTTGTTTTCACGGTATTTTTCCAGTTCGGCACGTTCCTCGTCCATGTATGACCATAGTGTAATTCCGTGTCCGTTCTTCGCAAGCATGACCGCAATCGCAGTACCCCAGCCGCCCGAGCCTATTATGCTTATATCAGCCATTTGATATTCCGCCTTTCATAATGAGTTTTTATGTAATATATTACTGAGAGAAACTATTTCTTTTTACTTCCGACCTTACTTTCGGTGCCGTGGATAAGTCTTGAGATATTTGCACGGTGCTTATATATGGCAATAATAGCGAGAATAGCGGTAAATACCATGTATTGTATGTCGCTGCGTTTGAATATCAGTGCTGCGGCGATAAAGAGAACCGCACCCAAGACACTGCCTAAAGAAACGTAGCGTGTAATTACCATAACGCTTATGCTTATAATCATTACAATGATGGCAATGCGCCAGTCGGCAAACATCAGAGCGGTAATTGATACGAGGATTCCCTTGCCGCCCTTGAAGCCGAAGTATATGGGGAAGTTATGGCCGAGAACCGCACCGATTCCGGCAGCGTATATGGCGAGCTTTGCGTTTTCGACTCCGAGAGGAGTGATGTGCGCTGCGGCAATAGCCAGCAGGCAGCACACAACGGTCTTTAAGCAGTCGCCGAGGGTCACAAGTGCCGCTGCACGCTTACCGTATGTACGCAGAGCGTTGGTTGCTCCGGCGTTACCGCTGCCGTGGGAACGTATATCATCTCCGGATATAATCCTCCCGACGAGTATTGCGGAGCTTATGCTGCCTATCAGATAGGAAATGACAGCAAGTACAATCAATATAAAAGTGTTCATGTCAATATTCCGCCTTTCACCGTTATTTTTTGGTTTTCTCTCTTATTATAAACTTAATCGGCGTTCCTGTAAAGCCGAATTTTGCGCGAAGCTGATTTTCCAGGTATCTGATATAGGAGTAGTGGGCAAGCTCTGCATTATTTACAAACAAAACGAAGGTCGGCGGCTTTACCGATGCCTGGGTCGCATAGTATATTTTAAGCCGCTTGCCCTTGTCGGAGGGCGGCTGCACCATGGCGATTGCGTCGTTTATAACGTCGTTCAAAAGTCCGGTGGAGATACGTTTTGCGTTCTCTGCCGCTGCGGCATCGATCATATCAAAAAGGTCGTTTACTCGCTGACCGGTTTTTGCCGAGATAAAAACAGAGGGGGCGTACATCATAAAGTTAAAGCCCTCTTTGATACGCATGGCAAAGTTTTTCATCGTGTTGGTTTCCTTGTCGATGATATCCCACTTATTCACAACGATTATGCTTGCCTTTCCTTGATCGTGGGCGTAGCCGGCAATTTTCGTGTCCTGCTCGGTCACGCCCTCAGCGGCGTCAATCATGATAAGGCACACGTCTGCACGCTCAACCGCACCCAGAGCGCGAATTACGCTGTAGCGTTCCACGTTTTCGTCGATTTTGCCACGCTTTCGCATTCCTGCCGTGTCAATCAGAAGATACTTTTTTCCGTTGTGTATGTGCATACTGTCGATTGCATCTCTTGTGGTACCGGCTATATCGCTTACGATAACACGATCCTCACCTAAGATGCGGTTGACGAGAGAGGATTTTCCCGCATTCGGCTTGCCGATGACTGCGACCTTGATTATGTCATCGTCGGGGTCTTCCTGAATATCCTCGGGGAAGTATGATATAACCTCGTCAAGCAGGTCACCTACGCCGAGGCCGTGAATCGAGGATACCGCATATGGCTCGCCTATGCCGAGATTATAGAACTCGTACAGCTCGGGCGGCGGCGTACCGGGGGTATCGACCTTGTTGCAGACAAGGAGAACGGGTTTTCCGCATTTTCTGAGCATAGCGGCAACCTCGCTGTCGGAGGCAGTAACGCCGTCCTTTGTGTTTACCATGAAAAGGATAACATCCGCCATGTCAACGGCAAGAGCCGCCTGGCTGCGCATCTGTGACAGAATGATGTCGCTTGCGGCAGGCTCGATTCCGCCGGTGTCAATCAGAGTAAATTCATGGCCTGTCCACTCGGCATCTGCGTATATGCGGTCACGAGTGATGCCGGGGGTGTCCTCGACAATAGATATGCGTTTTCCGCTTATTTTATTAAAAAGTGTTGACTTGCCGACGTTTGGTCTGCCGACAATAGCCACTATCGGTTTCATATTCAGTCCTCCCTTTTTGTTTGTGAATCAGTGCAGAAGTGCGTCGAGCAGCTCGGCACCGCAGCTTTCGACAATTTTAACGGGTATATTCAAGGCAGACGAAATTTCGCCCACTGTCATATCGTCCAGCAGAACCTCCTCACCGTGCCTGAGCAGGGAGGAGGGAAGAAGAAGCTCATCGCCGAGCTCCCTTCCGGTAAGCTGATTTATTATATCCCGACCGGTTAAAAGCCCGCTTACGGTTATATTGTGTCCGAAAAAGTCGTTTATAATCGGAATTACGTTTATTTCTGCGCCGCCGAGCCTGTCGGTCAGCGACTTGATAACCGGATAGGCGGCAAGCCCCGTCACAACGGTTTTTGAATGCTTTGCATCGGCTGTCCTTGACAGCGCCAGAGCCTCGTCAAATTCGTATATGAGCGAGGCGCACAGGCCAACGCCGTTTTCAATCTGCGGAAAGCCGTCGTACTCGTCATATTCCGGGAACGGCTGCTCCGCCGTGAGATAGAACTCATCGCCCAAGTATATTAGGCATATGCCCCGTTCGGCTTTGAATTTTTCCTGCCACCTTGACACCTGAGCTATAACGGCACTTGCCGAATTGCGGTCAAAGCCGCGGAGCGGAGTAAGTCCGTCCCGATGTGCCGACAGTCCCACAGGGACAATAGACACGCTTTCGACATTCTCGCCGAGGGCGGCAAGGTCGGCTATGGTGCGGTCAAGCTCCGCCCCGTCATTATAGCCGGGACAGAGAACGATCTGTGCATTTATAAGCAGTCCGCCGTCGGACAGACGCTTCAGATAGTCGTTGATTTTGCCTGCAAACCTGTTGTTCAGCATCTTACAGCGAAGCTTCGGGTTTGTGGTATGAACGGATATGTTTATTCGCGGAATATTATAGCGCAGAAGCCGTTCAACATCCTCGTCGGTCATGTTGGTCATGGTAACGTAATTTCCCTGAAGGAAGGACAGACGGTAGTCGTCGTCCTTGAAGTAGCAGGTTTCGCGCATACCCTTCGGAAGCTGATCTATAAAGCAGAAAACGCACTTGTTCCTACATGACTTCGGCTCGTCAATCAACAGGGTATCGAAGTATATGCCGAGAGGCTCAAAGTCCTCGTTGTCAATGCAAACCGTTCTGTCCGAAAGCATGATTTCTATATTCTCCGCACAGGAGGCGTACATATAGTCAAGGTAATCGTGAATTTCAATCCCGTTTATGTTGAGTATTATATCGCCGCACTTAAGCCCTGCAAGTTCTGCAAGGCTGTCCGATGCGACAGATGCGATTTTTGCCGACATATTATTTTACCTCCCGTGAATTATTGAGCGTTATAAAACGCAGAGTAAAAACAGAGGCTGCGCCAAGATGATTGAAGATAACGGAGATGCGTGCAGACACCCCTCCGAAATCTCATCTTGCCGCAGCCTCGGCCGTGAGTATTAATATCTAAAGCTGACAGGGTTATGCCTCAACGGAAATAACCTCTTTGCCCTTGTAAGAACCGCAGGCTCTGCAAGCTCTGTGGGGCAGCTTAAGCTCGCCGCAGGACGGGCACTTTACCATGCCGGGAACGGAGAGTTTCCAGTTTGCCCTTCTCTTATCTCTTCTTGCCTTAGATGTTTTTCTCTTAGGAACTGCCATAATGTATACACCTCTTTCTCATAAATTCTAAATATAGCGGAGTTATCCGCAACAAAGTAAGACTTTGCATATTCTGCAACTATGTTATCAAAACGTAAAATCACTCACCGAGAAGCTTGTCTAATACATCAAACCGAGGGTCTGTGCTGTCGGTTTCGCAGGAACAGGTGCCGAAGTTTCGGTTTTTGCCGCAGACAGGGCATAAGCCCCTGCAGTCCTCGCTGCACAGAAGCTTTGACGGAAGATTCATATACAGGTTTGTGTATATAATCTCGTCCAGGTCAACAGCCGTGCCGTCTAACGGTGAAATATCGGGGTTTTCATCCGCTTCGGAAAATTCGTCAAGCTTTTTGAAGCGTTCTTCAAAAGAAAAGACGAGGGGAAGCTCAAACTCTTCGGCACATCTGTCACATACCGCCGTAAGATGTGTCTCGACGTTACCGATGATTTCGATTGTTCCGCCGACGTTTTCCGCCGTGGCGGAAAGCTTAACGGGTGCGCTGAGCGAAAATGCATCGCCCGGCCGAGGAATGATTTCCACGCTTTCGTTAATCTGCATCCTTTTGCCGTCAAAATTCAAAATCGGCAGAAGATTCAATTCCATATTAAACCTCCGTCCAGTGTGTTATGATTTTAAAGCGCAAGACAATAAACAGACGGCATCTATTATATAATAATGCCGCTGATTTGTCAAGTGTTTACACTCAATTTTTCGAAAAAAATTTAAGTATTGTGCAATTTGCCGCCGTGTTTGACGAAGCAAAATTATTTTGAAGCAAGATAAGTGTTGATTTTATCAACCAAAGCGTCTGCGTCAACGCCGTGTACAGCCGCAGCTTGTTCTATGCTCTCGCCCGAAGCGGAGGGGCAGCCGAGACAATGCATACCTATCTCAAAGAAGAATTCCGCCGTACCGGGGTCGATAGCAAGTACATCCATTATAATAGTATCCTTTGTAATTTGAGCCATTTTAATTACCGCCTTTCAAAATTGTTCTGTATATTACCTATAGTATACCTCATCAAAACAAAAAATTCAAGCTTTTTTGTGTTTTTTATTAAAAATAACCATAAAATTTAATCCTTTAAATACAATCCTTTACTTGAAAACGAGTAAAATATGTGATATTATAATAATATTGCTTATTTATGTATAATATATAAAGGTAATAAAAATGTGTCGGAGGAGAGATTTGAATGAAACTGACCGAGATATTGGAGAGAGACGAGCTGTCATTGTCATATGAGGTTTTCCCACCCAAGACGGATACGGCATTTGAAAGCGTAAAAGGTGCGGCGGAGGAAATTGCCGGGCTTGCACCGTCGTTTATCAGCGTTACATACGGCGCCGGCGGCGGGACAAGCAAGTATACACTGGATATGGCAAAGGGCCTTAAAGAGAGCTTTGGGATACCTGTGCTCGCTCATCTGACCTGCGTGTCCTCCACGCGGGAGACGGTCAAAAATATGATAGACAAGCTTAGCTGTGCCGGAATCGAGAATATTATGGCACTGCGCGGAGATTTGACGGAGGAGCAAAAAAATTCCGACAGAGCGGACTGGGATTATGCTTATGCGGTGGATCTTGTCAGAGAGCTGAAGGAGAGCGGTGCGGACTTCTGTATCGGCGGTGCCTGCTACCCGGAGGTTCATCCCGAAAGCAGTACGCAAAAGGAGGATATAAAGCACCTTAAGGAGAAGGTTGACGCCGGCTGCGACTTCTTGACGACACAGATGTTCTTCGACAACAATCTTTTGTATAATTTTATGTACAAGATCAGAGAGGCGGGGATTCGTGTGCCTGTTGTTGCCGGAATAATGCCGATCACCAACGCAAACCAGGTCAAGCGTGCCATTGAGCTGTCCGGGTCATTCATGCCGCAGAGGTTCAAGAGCCTTGTGGATAAGTTCGGCGAATATCCGGATGCCATGATGCAGGCAGGTATTGCATATGCAACGGATCAAATCATTGACCTGTATGCAAACAATATTACCAATGTTCACGTTTATTCGATGAACAAGCCGGAGGTTGCAAGGCAGATACACAGGAATCTTTCAAATATTATAGGAAAGAAATAGATTTATATTACAGGAAAGAAATATATTTATATTTTAGGAAAGAAATAGATTTATATTAATAGGAAATAAATAGATTTAAGAAACAGGGTTGATGCAAAATGGTATACACCGAAAGCTTCTCCGCACCGCCGCTGAATCTGCGCGAGGCCATGCGATACGGCGGAATGGCAGGTGCCGGAGAGGATATGGAGAAGCGTGTGTGCGGTATTTATGACGAAATTTCGGACAAGCTGAGCTATCGTGTGTGCTACGGTGAGTTTGAAATCGCACAGTGCGGCGATGTGCTTGATTTGGGGTTTATGAAAACCGAAAGCAGGGGTCTTATGAAGAATCTGCACGGCTGCGGCAGCGTTGTATTATTTGCCGCAACGGTCGGCATCGGGCTTGACCGGTATATAGCCATGTACGGCGTGTCAGAGCCGCATAAGTCGCTTATTGCACAGGCAATCGGTGCGGAGAGGATAGAGAGCCTGTGTGACGCTTTTTCGGACAAAATTGAGGCTGAGGCAAAAAGCCGAGGTCTGTATACAAGACCGAGGTTCAGTCCCGGCTACGGCGACTTTCCGCTGGAGGCGCAGAGGGAGATATTTAAGGTTCTCGACTGTCCGCGGAAAATCGGACTGACATTAAATCAAAGCTTGCTTATGTCGCCGTCAAAGTCGGTTACAGCAATAATCGGGTTGTCAAAGGAGCCGAAAAATTGCGGCAGAGGAGGATGCAGTTCCTGTCAAAATACGGATTGCAGTTTCAGGAGTGAAGATTATCAGGGGTGAGGATTAATGAATATTTTGGAATACTTGAAAAACGGCATTGTATACCTCGATGGAGGAATGGGAACCCTGCTTCAGGCGGAGGGACTTCCCCCGGGGGAGCTTCCGGAGCGATGGAATATAACCCATGCCGAGGTTGTGCGGAAAATACACAGGGCGTATTTTGATGCCGGGAGCAATGTGGTAAATACCAACACCTTCGGTGCGAACTCACTCAAATTCAGTGATGACGAGCTGAAAGAGGTAATTTCGGCGGCGGTCGAAAACGTAAGGGTCGCAATGACAGAGTCGTCAGGCGGTCAGCCTAAGTTTATCGCCCTTGACATAGGACCGAGCGGAAGGCTTTTGAAGCCTTACGGCGATTTGGAATTTGAGGATGCGGTCGAATGCTTCAAAAAGACGGTGCAAATAGGCGCAAGCTGCGGCGTTGACTTGATTTTCATAGAGACGATGAACGACAGCTACGAAACGAAGGCGGCACTTCTTGCGGCTAAGGAAAGCTGCGACCTGCCGGTGTTTGTGTCAAACGCCTACGGTGAGGACGGAAAGCTTATGACCGGGGCATCGCCCGAGGTAATGGTTGCTATGCTTGAGGGGATGGGTGCTGATGCGATCGGCGCAAACTGCTCCCTCGGGCCGGCACAGCTCCACGGAGTTGTAGAGCGGCTTTTGGAGTGTGCGTCGGTGCCGGTGCTTTTAAAGCCCAATGCCGGACTTCCGAAAAGCGTTGACGGAGAAACGGTCTTCGATGTGGGGGCGGACGAATTTGCGGAGGAGGTCTGCGAGCAGCTTCGGTGCGGTGTGAGGATTGCCGGCGGCTGCTGCGGAACCACGCCGGAGTATATACGGGCATTGGTGGAAAAATCAGACGGAATTTCGCCGAAGCCGATTTTTGATAAGAACAGAACGGTAGTGTCATCGTATACCCATACGGTTTGCTTCGGGCAAAGACCGGTGCTGATCGGTGAGAGGATAAACCCCACCGGTAAGAAGAGGTTTAAGCAGGCTTTAAAGGAAAACGATATGGGGTACATCCTCCGAGAGGGACTGGCACAGCAGGAGAGGGGAGTGCATATTCTCGATGTGAACGTGGGACTTCCCGAGATTGACGAGGCAGAAATGCTGAAGAACGCAGTGGGCGAGCTTCAGGCGATTATTAATCTGCCGCTGCAGATTGACACTGCGGATGCTGCGGCAATGGAGGGGGCACTCAGGCTTTACAACGGAAAAGCCATGGTGAACTCCGTCAACGGCAAGGAGGAGTCAATGAGAGCCGTATTTCCGCTTGTACGCAAGTACGGCGGCGTGGTTGTGGCACTCACTCTTGATGAAAACGGGATACCGGCTGCGGCGGAGGAGCGGTTTCGTATTGCGGAGCGGATAATTGCGACTGCGGAGGAGTACGGGATAGAAAAGAAGGATATTGTGTTCGACACCCTTGCCATGACGGTAAGTGCGGATGCAGGTGCGGCGATGACCGCAGTTTCTGCACTCAATATGATTAGGCACAGGCTTGGCTGTCATACCTCTCTCGGAATTTCAAATGTATCCTTCGGGCTTCCGTCCAGAGATGCATTAAACAGCGGATTTTACCTGTCCGCACTTGAAAACGGCCTGTCTGCGGCGATAATGAACCCATATTCGGAGGATATGATGAAGGCGTACCACGCATATCTTGCGCTTCACGGACTGGACGAGAATTGTGCGGAGTATATTGCGTTTATGACCAGCCATTCATCCAAGGAGAAAAAGACGGAAAAAATCGCTTCGGAGACTGATGTGAAAGAAGAGCTGAGGTCGGCAATTATATCCGGTCTGCGCGAGAGAGCGGCACAGCTTACAGAGAAGCTTTTGGAGGCGGAAAAGCCGCTTGATATAGTAAATAATTGTATCATTCCGGCTCTTGACACGGTAGGAAAGGGCTTCGAGGAAAAAAGTGTTTATCTTCCGCAGCTTTTGATGAGTGCGGAGTCTGCGTCGGAGGCATTTGAGAAAATAAAAATTCGTATGCTGTCGCAGAAGGAGAATCCGGAGGCAAAATGCAAGTTTGTAATTGCCACGGTTCACGGAGATATACATGACATAGGAAAGAATATAGTAAAGCTTCTGCTTGAAAATTACGGCTTTGACGTGATTGATCTTGGCAAGGATGTACCGCCGGAGACGGTGGTTGATGCTGTGGTGAAGAATAATGCGCCCATGGCAGGACTCAGCGTGCTGATGACAACAACGGTGCCTGCCATGGAAAAGACCATAGAGCTTTTGAGAGAGGCTGCGCCTTGGTGCAAAGTTGTTGTGGGCGGTGCGGTGCTGACTCGAGAATATGCCGACAGCATCGGCGCGGATAAGTATGCCGCAGATGCCATGGAGACTGTTCGATATGCCGAGGAGATAAATGCGTCACTTAAAAAATGATATAAAAATTATTTTACGAGATAACGACTTGTTTATTAGCCTGTATATAGCTGATTTATAACCCAAGCGCAGATACCCCTGCCTTTCGGGCGGCGGAGAACAGCTGCACACAGGTTATAAAATGTTTGTATAAATGATATGGGAGCAGTCGTGAGTGACGGCTCCCGTTTATTTATGAAAGGCGATGAATTTAATATGACACTTCAACAAATACTGTATGTATTGACAATATCGCGCCTCCAATAATAGTTTCCTATTTATAGATATAAAGTGTATTTTATAACACATAATTCGTAATTTGTAAATAGGAGACGAACACTTTTTCGTCACTCTTTTATTAAGTTTGTGAACTTTTTCGGCGGGATAGTTGTTTAGTCCACTGCTCACAGCCTTTTTGCGTTCTTTGCAGGAATAAAAAAAGCACAAATGTATTCTTGTTTTTGAGCAAAAAAATAACGTTGAAGAAGCGTTTGACGCCTCACCAACGTCTAAATTACCTTTGTTTTACGCTATTTTCGTCTAAAATGCAAGAAAAAGCCCTTTTGCATTGGTGTACAAAAGAGCTTTTTTTCGTGGCTGCCTGACTAGGATTTGAACCCAGACAAAGTGAGTCAGAGTCACTTGTGCTAACCATTACACTATCAGGCAAAATAAATGGTG
>CACXES010000116.1 GCA_902766745.1 uncultured Ruminococcus sp. | reverse complement strand
ATTATCCAGCGAATACTTAACAACCGCAGCATCCGCCGTTCCGTTCAGAGAACCCGTGTAATATGCATCGGCATAATACGAAACATCATTTAACAGCATATAGCCTACATTCGCACATCTGTAATCTGAATCGTCTGTGCTGTCGGTCGGAACGTAGAACACCTTTGTTGCCGAGGACAAATACGCCCCTCTTCCCAAATAATAGCTGTTATACCATTTTGTATTGCTTGTTTCGTAATATTCGGCAAAAAGACTGCTCTCCTTGCTTTCGTGGCTGTTATTTACCGTGGTCGTATCTATTTTTGTAATTTTTCCGTTTTCGTCATCCTTATATCTGACAAGCAGCTCTCCCTTTACATTATCGAATACATTCTTCGTACCTGCCGCACCGTCTTTATTAAATTTTTCTCCGTCAACCGTAACCGAATCACCGACAGATTTTGTCGTTATTGTGCTGTCCTCATTAAGCATTTTTATTTTAAGCTCATCATCGAACGCACCGCTCATATTATACGCTATAATATATCCAAACTTCATATCATCAGACGATTTAACCGATGCGTATCCAATCTTTCCGAACCTGTCGAGTATAAAGAAGCTTGTATCACCGGGATTTATACTTGCCAAAAGCATATCTGCGTAGGATGCATCTATCTCATAGGTATTATCGTCTATCTTTATTTCCTTATCCGCTGTGCTTATTGACTGAACGGCTCCGCTGAACTCTACATTGGATTTATAAATCCAAATACTTTTTTCGTCCTTGGACTTTGCCAGCGACAAAAGCATTCCTGCCTCTATCTCCTCTTTTGTTAAGACGTTGCCGTCAGTATCGAGAATAGACAAAAACTCCGCTTTTGTCATATCGGCATATGCATTGCTTTCAAGCTTATTATACAAAACATCGTTTGTCTTTGCCGATACATAAAAGTTGGAAAAGTCAAACACAATAACCGTATCGTATATTTTATCCGAATTTACGTCAACCAAGTATATAAAGCCTTTATTTAATGATTGCATGGTTTTGCCAACATCAGAGCCAAGCTCAACACCGTTATATAAAAGCTTATGTGCGCCGAGACTTTGCTTTTTGCTCTTTCCGTTATTTTTGGGGTCATTATATATTATTTCGTTTTCTGTATACCCCTTAAAATCATCAATATCTATGCAAAGTCTCTCTCGTCCGCTGTTATCATTTTTTGCGATGAACATAATCTGTTTGTCCGAGTTGTCATCCTTATCATAATAAAAATAATTTATGTACTCGCCTATGATTTCGGTTGTATCGCCCATATCAATCACGGATTTATACAGCTTGCCGTCGATTGCTATTTCATCCTTGCTTTTTGCCTCGGAACCGCTTATCGTTATACCGTACACCGAGGTTACAACACCCTCGCTGTATGCTATATTCCAATACATAGAAAGAATATTTTCGTCTGACTTTTTATAGGATATACTGTCACTCGATATCGAGTCATAATCCACCATCGGAACGGTCATTGCTTTATATATAAGCGATGCCGCCGTCGCTGTTGTAATCGTTTGCGAATCAGAGCCGTTGTATATTCCAAGCTCTCGGGCAACGGAATTATATCCGTGCGGATAACCGCCCTTTGCCTCTGCATAATCCTTTGCCCCTATTGCGCAAACAAGCATTTTAATTGCCTCTGACATAGTTATTTCTGTTCCGGGGTTAAAATACTTATCTGATGATGCGGATATAATTCCCTTTTCCGCAAGGGTGTTCACAGCCTTTGATGAATATGCCGTATTTTCAACATCCGCAAAGTATCTCTTATCCGTTGCCGATTCACCTATATTCAGCATATTGGCAACATACACCGCAAAATTTTCCCTCGTCACGGTTCCGTCCGCCGGGTCGATTGCAGTATCGATGATATTTAACTGCTTTAAAAGTCCGTGTACGCTTTCGTCCTGCATTGACGGCGTATAGGCAAATGCGCCGATACCTGTAACTAAGCTTACAAAAATCACCGCAGCAGTGACAACCGATAAGATTTTCAGTAATGATTTTTTCATATTTTTCATTTAAGTCCCTCGATTCATTTAATAATTTATTCGTTACATTAGGATTTGTATTTTTTATTTTCCATTGAGTTTACATCTGAATCATCGCATAAATGATTTTCGCTGTTTGTGCACGAGTTGTTTTTTCATTCGGAGCGAATTTGTTTTCGCCTACACCGTTTATAAATCCCATATTGTACATATTTGATATTGCCTCCGCTGCGTAATCGGCAAACTCACCCTCATCGGCAAAATATTTGGTAAGCTCAGCATAAAACTCTATATTAAACTGCTTCGCCGCACGGTAGAGCATAACCGCCGCATCCTGACGTGTTATTGCGTCATTCGGTCTGAAGCTTCCGTCCTCGTATCCGCTGATTACACCTGCCGAATAAGCCTTTTTGATATATTCACAGCTCCAATCCGACCCACTGACATCACTGAACGGATTTTCGCCGCCGTCAAATTCGGTCAAAAATACACCTGCTATCATTTTTGCCATTTCGGCTCTTGTAACAAAATCGTTGGGTGCAAACCTACCGCCGCCGACACCGTTTATTATCTTTCTTTCGGCAAGATATACAATCGCCTCTTTTGCCCATTCAACGTCATCAATATCGTCAAATATATTTTTGTTTATCTCCTGCGCCTTATTTTCATCAATCGAATCCGTCTGAACGTTTACATCTCTTATACCGGTACTTCCGCCGCCACCGCCGCCGCGGCTCACACTGCTGCCCTCTTTGTCTTTTGCGGAATCTACCGCTTTTTTCAGCTCGGAATAATTATTATATACTTTATTCTTTATTGCCACATATACGGACGATGACATATCCTTGGATACTCCGATTTCACTGCTGAACTCGTTCATAACCTGCTTAAGGTTATCCGTTCCGTCCGGGCTTTTAACCGTTTTAAGCACAAATTGTTCATACAGCGCACTCTCAAAATCACTGAATGATTTTATGCTATAGCCTTCTATTCCTGTTGTTACGCTCTTTGCAAAAGCGTCATTATTAAACGAATACTTCTTAAAACGGTTTATTCTTGTGTTCTCAAGTGCAAGCTGATTTGAAATATCGTAGATATTTTCAACACTGCCGCTTCGGATTCCCTCGATGTATACCGCCTTGTTAATGATAAACTTCATTTCATCGGTGGTTGCCGACTTATTAGACCTTGAGTTAATCTCGTTATAAACGATTTCTGCCGCTGCGCTTGTGTCAAGCTTATCATCGTCTTTATGCTCAATCGACATTGCATATGCTCTGCTCTCTATTATTTCTTTAATCTTTCCGACAGCTGTATTTTTGTCCTCGTTTTTCACACTGTCGCATATTTCTTGCGTCAAGGTATCCGCTTCGATAGGATTTGAGATATTGATACTCTCATCTATTACCGTTCCGTCCGAGAACATTCCCGTTACCTTATACTCACCCGACAAGTCATCATTCACAATTCTGAAATCAAATGCGATTTTTCCGTTTTCATCCGCATTGCCGCTGTAATATGCAACAGCGGAAGGCTCAGTGCCTTTGCTCTGTGTCGGAAGATAAACCCTTGCGAAATACCTGCAGCCCGCCTTTCCTTCGTACTGCTTTTCAAAGCTGTTATAAAATCCGTCTTTGTTCGCATCGTCCCCCGCCGTTCTTGTACCTACGCTGATTTCGTTATCAAAGGGAACGCCTGTCGCCGCATCCAAAAATACCGCCTTGATATAATCCGGCCCTGACACGCTTATTCCTTGGTCGTTTGAAATATATGTATCCGAGTTTTTATCGGCAGTAACCTCTTTTTCGCTCGCTCCTACAAGCTGACCGTTCTTCTCGGCAAACAAAACCACCTTCACAGGCTTTTTAAAATCCTCGGTATTCACCATATCCGCTTCTATATAAACCGTGCCGACGGCCGCCGCCGGGTCAAATACTTCCGTCCCGTTTATCAGCTTAATGTTACTGATATAAAAATCCGATGCTTGATTTACGGTAAATTCCGTTGAATAATCGCCTATCACATTTCCGTTAGCGTCCTTTATTCCCGATGCGCTGACCGTATATGTTTCACCCTTGGTCAAAAATTCATTAAACACAACATCAACATATTTGCCCTCCGTACTGTAATCGCCGATTGTATAGGAGGCAGCTTCTCCGTTTGAATCCTTAATTAAAACCGTTTCATTCGTTAAGCTGTCCGAATTAACATCGCAGTTAAAATACAATCTTGCCGATTTTGCGTTGGATAAGGTCTTATCCGTAAACGGCTCACACTCAACTCCGTTTCTGTT
>CACXES010000115.1 GCA_902766745.1 uncultured Ruminococcus sp. | reverse complement strand
TCTTCAAGTGCATACAATGCAGCTTCTTCGTTGACAGCACCATATACTTGCTTTAAATCAGCCATTATTGGCTTTATATCTTTATACTCAAATTCATCATAGCTGGACAGAAAAATTATTTCCACGCGTTTATCTATTTCCCTTATTTTCCGCGACATTTCGATTCCTGACATAAGCGGCATACGTATATCGGTAATAATTATGTCCACCGGATTGACACAAAAGCTTTTAAATCCGTCAATCCCGTTGACCTCTAAGGATTGAACCGTCAACCCGTACTTCTTCCACGGGAAGTTTACGCTTAAAATATTTCTGATAAATACCTCATCATCACAAATCATAACCTTAATCATACATCTCATCCTCCGGATAATCAGTAGTAAACGGTATGGTAAATATCGCCGTTGTGCCTTGTCCCTCTGCGCTTTCAATCTTAAGTCCGCAGCGCGGGTCTTTGTATCTCAGTCTCAGCCGGCTTATAATATTATAGATGCCGTAACCGCCGCTTTCTTTATACCGTGTGCAGCTTTCTAGCTGCTCCGGGGTCATCCCCGGTCCGTTGTCGTTTATTCTTATAACCAACATTCCGTCCTTTTCCTTCGCCGAAATCGTTATTACGAGCTGTGACCCGTGTATTGCGTGTTTTATTGAATTCTCGACTATCGGCTGAAGCAGGAATCTCGGCATATATGTGTCGAAACACTTGTCCTCTGTTTCAAAGTTCACGCTAACCTCATTGGGCCGTATTATATCTATAATTTCCATATATGCACGAACGCAGTCAAGCTCCTCGCGCAAGGTATAATCGCTCGTACTCTTGGATAAAATCTGTCTGTAGAATGCCGCCGTCTTATCGAGCACCCTTACGACCGCTTCGTTAAAACCTGCTTTTGCAAACTCGCTCATTATTGTGAAAAGATTGTATAAAAAATGTGGATTGATTTTTGCCTGAAGCATCGAAAACTCAATATCCTGTTTCTGAATCTCTATTTCGTACACATCACTGACCAGGTGTTCGACACTGCTGATATACTCATTTAAAACATCGGCTATCTGCCTGAATTCTTCATTCTTTCCGCGGTTTACTATATAAGTGTCCTTCCCGCTTTGAACCCTTTTTATTCCGTTCAGTATATTATCTACATCCCTGTATAACAGATGCTTGAACATTACACCAAACAATATCATAAATGGAAGCGTAATAAAAAATACAATTAAAATACTTTTTACGCTTTCCCATACCTGCGGACCGTAATACTCTTTTGAAATATACGATTTAAGCTCAAATCCCTTTGTCGAAAGCGGCGTTGTCTGAACAATATATTCCGACATATTTTTACCCTGCATCGCGCTTTCGCTCATTTCAAGGCCGTTTCCGCAGATTTCAAACAGTAAGAGAGGACTGTTCTCCGATACTGCCTGAGGAAAGAGGGAGTCCTTTTCAACCTTGAAAATCAGAACTCCGTCCTCCCTCATCTTTCTGAAATCAATCAGCCTTGCATAAAAGCTGACCGTATTTTGTTCTTTATCCTGCTCACTCTGTGTCCACAAGACATACTTTTCTTCCGCTCTCATACGCGATAAAGTATCATCATCATCGAGTTCTTCGGTGTATCTTATGCCCACATTCTTCCACGATTCGTAATAGTGCCGGTTTAGGGTATGATTGTTTACATACAGCGTCACACTTATCGTACTTCCATAAGATTTAAGCACACCCTGGCACTTCGGAAGAATCTGATTTGTTATCGCCGAATATGCGCCGTATTCATCATACTCCTGACGCAAAATGTACTTAAACCAATCGTCAAACATCAAAAGATCCGCGATCTCCTGAACCTTCTCCATCTGTCTGTTCACATACGAAACCGTCTGATTTGTGTAATCGGCCACAACAAGCGAATGTTTATCGGCAATCATCTTCTTGCTCATTCTGAAGAAAGCCGCGCCTGATATAAGAACTATGGTCAGACATACGCCGATAAATGATAACATGATTTTTCTTGAATAGCTGTTTTTCAAACTGCTCACTCCTTTATTGGGATATATCTTATCCCTTTATCAAGTTACTATTATATCGGCATATTCTCTATTTTGCAAGCTTCTGTTTGTTAGACTCCCACACTCCCTGCTGATAGGAGAGAAGCTTATCGGCGCCTGCGTTTTCACACTCGCTGATAAGGCTGTCGAGAAGCGAATTCACCTCTGCTTCATCCTTTGCAAACACCATCTTTGCCCGATATTCCTTATAAATATCTTTGAGGTTCTGATAAATAATACCCTCATCAGTACTCTTTGACGGAACAAAGTTAACAAACTCGGTCACATTCTTCGATGTGTTCCAGATAATCTCGCTCTGCTGTTTTTTTGTCCAGCTTCGCTTGTCGGGCTGAGTCATTTCATAAACGTGCATAGCGCAGGCGTCGACAAACGATGTGTTTCCGAGAGGAACGGGACTCGGTGTTAATTCTTTATTGATTTCAGACGATGTTTTTTCAAAATACGATGGCTTTAAATTCGGGTAACCGTTTTCATCAAGATCGTCATAATAAAGTCCCTTCGGTCCGTAGTATTGCAGGGTCTGACCCTCCGGCGAATATATGTAATCCAAAAATGCGTATATTCCCTCAGGATTCTTGGCATCCTTTGTTATCATCTCTACATCCCAGCCGACCGTGTTATAGGTTTCAACCTTAATTTTGTTTTGGTCAAGTCCCTTTTTATAAACGGGCTTAATTGTAATCCAGTCGTTTCCGCTTGACAGCAGGTTCGTTCTGCCCTTCGCCGGATTGTTTACATTACCGGTCATTACCGCCGCCGAACCGTTACTCCACTTCTCCATTTCCTGGTCGCTTGTCTGTGTAAACGCATCCTGGGTGATAAGCTTGTTATTAAAAAGCTTATTAACATAAATCATTGCCTCTCTGTAGGCCGGATTTTTAAATACAAGCTCTAACTTATCGCCGTTCGGGTATGACATATTCTTTATATAATCGGTCGAATTATCCTCAGCCATTCCCGCAAAGACCATTTCTTCGGCGGTAAACAGGTTTCCCGAATCATAAGGAATAATATCCGGATACTTTTCCTTAACCTTCTTTAAATAATCAAAAAGATCGTCAAATGTTTCGATTTTCGGACTTCCCATTGACTCATATATCTTTTTATTCAAAAACCACGCGTCATTTCCGTTCGGTTTTCCCGTTGAGTTTGCCCAGTTCGGAACCTGATACCACTTTCCGTCCTCCGATGTCAAGAGTTTTATAACTCCGTTGTCCTTAAAGTCATTATAAATCTTTGTATACTTCTCGGCATAGCCGTTAAGCGGAACTATCTTCCCGGTTTCAATCAGATTATTCGCATCCTGGCCTCTCGCCATATTTACCACATCGGGGAACTCATCCGATACAATCATAACCGACAGCTTCTCTGCCGCGGAACCGCCCGGGTCCATAAAGTTTATTTTAACCTTAAGATTATCCTCTATCCAGTTTGCTATCAGACCCATATCCTTCCATGGCTTTGATGACGCCGCATCAAAGTTCATATACCACGAAAATTCCAATTCATCCTGACCGAGCTTAAAGTCGCTCATCGGTGCCTCCGCCGTTTTCTTTTCCGACTTGCCGCAGGCCGCCGCGCTGAACGCTATTGCCGCCGCACAGCCTACCGCTATCCACTTCCTTGTGTTTTTCATAACTACCTTTCCTTTCATCTCATTTTTAATAAATTTTTTAAATAATTTTTGATATATTTTATTATAATTCTGAATTTAACCCTTAACCGCACCGAGCATAACGCCGCTTGCAAAATACTTTTGCAGGAAGGGATATACCGCTATAATCGGTATTGTTGAAATAATAATTGTCGCCGCCGAGAGCGAACGTGTACTGATATTCGACTCTGACATTTTTTCCGATGCAGTACCGCCCATCTGCGCCATAAGCTGAGACATTGCATTCGTGTTTATTATCTGTCTCAACAGGGTCGGCAAGGGAACAAGCGACGGTGACTTAATATAAATTGCACCCTTAAACCAGTCGTTCCACTCAGTAACAGCGGTAAACAGCGCAAGAGTCGCTATAACCGGTTTGGACACGGGTAATACAACCGAAAAGAATGTCCTATACTCTCCCGCTCCGTCTATTTTTGCCGCCTCTAAAAGCCCCTCTGGAAGATTGTCGAAAAACGAACGGTATATTATCATATTATAAGCGTTAAACAACGCCGGGAATACGAAAACCCAAAACGTATTTACCAGATGCAGGCTCTGCATAAGCAGGAAGTTCGGTATAAGCCCCGCGCTTACATACATAGTTACCGTACAAACCTTCATATAGGTCTTTCTAAACCTTAAATTTCTTCTCGAAACCGCAAAAGCAAACATACTTGTAACCAACGTTGAGCCTACCGTAACGATAACGGTTCTGAACACGGTTACCCTGAATGCAGCGACAAGTCTTGAGTCTTTAAAAACATACGCATAATTTTCGAATGTAAAAACACGCGGCCATACGGTAAGTCCGCCCTTTAAGGAATCTATTCCGTCGTTAAACGATATTATAATCAAATTCCAGAACGGATAAATCATAATAACCGCCAAAAACAGCAGCACAGCGTATGCTACAATCGAAAGCGTCATATCTGACGCACTTTTTTTCCTTACCATAAGCTAACATCTCCTAACTTTCTCGAAACTGCATTCGCAAAGAGCAGCATAAGTATGTTTATAACCGACTTAAACAATCCTGCGGCCGTTGCAAACGAAAACCTCTGTGCCTTAATACCTATCCTGTAAACATATGTATCTATGACGTCTGCCACCGACATCAGGATACTGTTGTCGCCGTTATTTGTAAGAAGCAAGATATCGTCAAAGCCTGCGTTCAGGATATTTGAAACATTTAATATCAGCACAATGACAATCTGAGTCAGGATGCTCGGCAGGGTTATAACAAAAATCTGTTTAAACCTTGAGGCTCCGTCAAGCGAAGCCGCCTCATAGAGCTCGGGGTTAATTCCGCTTATCGCCGCCATAAAGATAATTGCGTTAAAACCGGTGCTCTTCCAGACATTTGCCGAAACGAGAATTGCCCAAAAATACTGAGGTGACGATAAAAAATTCACCGGGTCTTTAACGATTTTAAGCTTAGTTAAAATCGTGTTTACCGTTCCTCCGTCCACCGAAAGGAGCGTTGTCAACATTCCGGCAACAACAACCCACGATACAAAGTGAGGCATATATGTAATGGTCTGAAAGATTCTTCTGTTTCGTATATTCCGCACTTCATTAAGCAGGATTGCCAGAATAATCGGCGCGGGAAATCCGAATAAAAGCTTCAGACTGCTTATCGCGAGTGTGTTTCGCATAATTTCTATGAAATTTCTGCTTTTAAAGAATGTTTCAAAATGCTTTAATCCGACCCACGGGCTTGCGAGTATTCCTTTATAAATGTTGTAATCCTTAAACGCAACAACTATACCCGAAAGCGGAACATATGAAAACAGCAGTATCAGAATAAGCCCCGGAAGCACCATGGTTTGAAGCGCAAGCTGTGATTTAAGCTTGCTTCCGGCGCCTGTCGTCCCGATGCCGGCTTTTTTGTCGATTTTTTGTTTACTCATTATTTCACCCCCATTTACATCCTTCTCTGTTCGTCCAGGGTTATCCGAGTTCCTCTCAGCTTATAGCGTGAACGAAAATTTGAATACGCATTTAAAACATCGTCGATGGTTCCGTTAAAGCCGCACTTCAGACAGCGGTAGATGCCATCCTTATCCTTTTCTATCGTCACATCAATAAATCTGTTAAAACAGCACGGACATCTGTAGGTTATATTTTTTGTATCTTTTTCATTTTCAGACATACCTTCGTCTCCTTTGCGTTATTGATTTTCTGTTTTGCCGTCAGCAGGTAATACGGTTCAAACAAGTTTCCCTCCCGCGCGGTGACATTCTCAGCATCATCGGCACACAGCTCTACTCTTGCCGTTACCTGCGGAATTTCCGCAAACGCACATTTTCCGCCTTCCCTGCTTACTTCACGGTTTCTATACTTAAACTCTTGTGTCACATCATCAACTCCGAAGGTTATTCCGCGCATTTCCTCGGGGTACTCTGTGAAGCCGTAACAGCCTTTAATATATTCACAAAATTCACATTCGCCCTCAGAACGTTCAAGTATCTGTCTGTAAATTTCAATTCCGTCATCCGTAAAGACATATACGGTGCGAACCTTTATTCTGTACCCGTCATTAAACTCCATCACAACCGGCTCAAGCACGAGCTTTGTCGCATTCCCGTTTCTGAAAACCTCTTTGATTTTTGTGGGGTAGAAGCACATATCAAGCTTCTCTCCGTTATGTTCGGCAATGAGCGTAGTTCTCGAACCGTCACAGCAATGGTTTTTTACTCCTGTTCGGAACTGAGACTGAATTATGTAAGGATACGAACCCATAAGCGGTTTGTCGGAATCAAGCCCGGTAACCGCTTCGTACCTCCCTGCGTACGGTCTCAAATCCCCGATTGAACCGCCCTGAAAAATATCAACCACAGCTCTGAAACTCTTTCCGAACAGCCAAAAATATTGTTTGCCCGAACCATAAAGTATATCCTTGCCCACGCCGACGGTCTGACCGCCTATCGGAATATTTTTTCTGTAATATTCTCCGTACTCGCTCAGCGTCATACCCTTTGCCTTGCCCTCACTGCAAAGCCTTGCTATATATTTCATAGTCTCGACGTAATTTTCGCGTGTTATATCGTCACTGTCAATAACATTCGGGCATCCCTTGAGCCACCATGAGCTCACGTGAACCTGATAATATGAATCGAAGCCGTTGAAATCATCCTGCATACGATACTGATCGATAAGATTATAATCATATTCGTGAATTCTTCCCTCGTTTCCGAGTCCGCGCTGAACGTTCGGCATATGACTTGCAAAAAAGTCATCTCTTCCCTCATATGCCTGAACCAAATCTCTGCTGAGGTGCGGAACAGCCACAACCCCGGACCAGTCATCCTCATCGGCCGCGGGTCTCAGCGAGTGCGTTCTTGAAGGATACCAACCCGTCCACGACATTCCCTCAGAGAATAAATACCACGAATTGTTACAGCCATGAAAGACCCTCACGCCCTCTTCAAAGCACCCGGCTATAACCGTTCTGATTTCCGGACAGCAATCTCTTATTATTTTTATACATTCACTGTCAAGAACATAATGCCCCGCCGCCTTCGGGTAATACCCGAAAACAGTTTTAAACCTTTCGATTGAGTCCTTAATGCTTTTGTTCTTATCCTCTCGGCTCAATAGCCAGGGAAAGCCCTTTGCGTCAAGCCAAAGCATAACCTCGTGACCGTATTTTTCACTATCGCTTTTTACGAGATCAACAACTTCCTTTTCTTCAATTAATGACGCGGGAAGTGCAATCGTAACCCTCAGGCCCAAGTCTATCGACACCTTGCGCTGAAATTCGTATGCTTCGGATTTTTCCGGTCTTTGTATAATGTTTACAATCATTTATGCTTATCCTTTCTATGCTATTGTATAATTTTATTTTATCATCTGAGGTATCGGGTGTCGATTACAAAATCAACAATTAATATTCAAAATTCACTTCACCAACTCATTTTATAAAAATGTGTGAGATGAACGCGGGTGAAAGCCGACCCTTTACATTTTCTGTACTCGGCCGTAAGCGAAATAGATAAACAGGGAAAGCCTGTCCGCCGGCCGCAACTACCACATCATATTTCCAGCTATTTTTACTTCACGATTATCGCTAATATTCATCTTACACACCCTCCAAAAATCTGTCAACGACCAACTGACGGAACTCGGGCGAAAGGCTTGCAAAGTACGCTGTAAAGCCCGTCACACGCACAACAAGGTCGGGATAATCTTCGGGATTTTCGTTTGCCTTCATAAGCTTGTCGCCGTCCAAAACATTTATATTTATAAGTGTTCCGCCTTGTTTGAAATGCCCTTCAATCAGCGAAAGAACGGTATCAGTTGTCTGCCGCTTGGCATCTCCTGTCCCTTAAAAACTTTTTGTCGCAGTTTTCGTGTACCCTTACGGTTAAATTGCACGCAATATTTATGCTGTCTGCCGCATCTAAGCTGAAAGCCTGCACCGTCACGGGTATAGATTCTTGCCGCACAGTTAAAAATGCCGTCCACTGACACACCTCTCTGAATGTTTTTGGTGCGCCGAACCGCACATTTTCACAAGTTTTAAGTATTGTTTCGATCTCTATGTCGGTTGTTTCCTTGCGTGAGTGCTATGCCAAAAACCAAATCAGAAATGGTTGACAGACATAACCGAATTTGCCATTCCTTCGGGGAAGGTATATCTATCACCTATTATTGATTGTTTTGATGGTATGGTTGTAAAATGGAATATCGGAACGACACCTGATTCTATCTTAGTTAATAAAATGCTTGAAGATGCTATTGGTACATTGTCCCCATCAGAACATCCTCTTGTACATACAGACATTTTTCTATAAGATATCGGTTTAATATGTTTTATCGGAATCCCATTAACCAAAAAAGCACCCGGCGCTTGCAAGCAAGCCTCCGGGTGCTTTATTTGAGCTTTTTTATCTATGCAATTTCAAATAGGGTTATTTGTTCTGCATATCCTGTTCATACTTCTCAATCATCTTTTTAAAGATGTGTCCCGAACGAAGCTTAACCTCAAAGCGCCAAAACCGCCGTACATACGGACATATACAAATTATTGAATATAAATACAACACGGTATTATAGAAAATAAATATCGCTTTCGGAAAATAGGAGACAGTATGAATCCAAAGTTTACGATTACAAACGAAATACTTTGCCATACCGCGGAATTTGCTGCTTTGGACAGAAAACAGTAAGCTTCACCCATTGGTCAAATCATGCGTTTTTCGCTATGAGTTTGAATTAATACATCCGTTTTTAGATGGAAATGGGCGGCGCGGAAGGCTTTGGCATACATTGATTCTCTCAAAGTGGAACCCCGTTTTTGCCTGGCTTCCCATAGAGTCTATGATTTACCGCTATCAGGAGGAATATTACAAGGTAATTAACAAATGCAACGAAAGTTGTGATTCTACTGAATTTATCGAATTTATGCTCGGAATAATTAAATCCGTTCTGACCGAAGCAAAAAAAGAGCCTGAAAAAGTAGCTATTGAAAACAAAAATGTAGCTATTGAAGGTTTGAAAGTAGCTATTGGAAAATGAAAAATATACGGCAAGGCTGCACGAGATTTTAACCGAACTTTTTGTGAGGAGATACCCCGTAATGCTTTTTAAACAGACGGCTGAAATAATTATAGTCTGAAAACCCCGCTTTTTCCGAAACCTCCGCGACAGATAATTCGCCTGATTTAAGCATAGAGCACGCGTATTCAAGGCGTTTTTTCCTTATATATTCCGCAACGCCCATATTGCAGTCGCTCTTAAATGCTTCATACAGCTTTGTGCGGCTTGTATCTGCATATTCGCAGATATCGCTTATTTTTATTTCAGAACTTAAGTTTTCATTTACATATTCTTTTGCAAGACGGGTTATTCTGCTGTTGTCGGGTATTATCATCTCTTTAAGCAGAATATAGTTTGTGCATATTTCAAGCAATCCGGCAGCGGCATTGATTTGTCTTTCGCTTCGGTATTTTATTCCCTTGGGAGTACACTTAAGATTATGGCTGTGATTTATTTTGTCAACGAACTCTTCAAGAGAGGTTTTATCTTTTAAACCGGTAATCTGACCGAACATCATATTTTGGATATCCATTGTTTTTTTATACACACTATAATGAGCGGAGGAACAGCATTGCCAATCATTTTATAAAGATCCGCATTGCTACCTTCGAAAATGTAATCATCAGTGAATGTCTGCAGTCGAGCTGCCTCACGAACAGTTATTGTTCGTAATTGTTCAGAGTCGGGATGGATGTGCCTTAAGCCATCTTTATATAGATGGGCAGGAATCAAATTACTCGGTTCATCCCAACGAAGTACATGATATTTATGTACATTAGAAATCTTACCAGTAACTTTGGTGTAAAGAGTTTTCAAGGCTTCAGTAGTTACGTATTCATTCCGGCCAGATTCAATATCCGTGGTTAACAGTTTGAATATCTCCATGTCTCGTGTACTCTGCCACCGTGCAATATGGTTGGGGACAAAGGGGTGGGGTAGTGAATGTGCAATTCTACGACCTTCGTATTTTTGATTCTTTCCCAGAGGATATAGCTTAGGCAAATCCGAAATAGCATCACGGACAGTTGCTTTTTTATCCACCTTATATTGAGGAAGTGCCTTATTGTAAAAATATTCTACGATCTGTCGACTATCATTCCCAAAGTATTCCATACAAACGCCAAAAATAATCACCCTTTTTCGATTCTGAGGGATGCCATATTCTGTAAAATTCAAAACAGCATCTCTCAAATTAGGAAGTAAATAATATCCGGCATCTCCAAAACTCTTCTGAATAATATCAATTATTGGAATGTCACCAGGTTTTGCACTCAGCATACCAGGAACATTCTCAAAAACAAATGCCTTTGGCTTGTAGTGTTTGACAACCTTTAAATAACTTTCAAACAGATAGTTGCGATAATCATCACGCATTCCGTTCTCGTCTCGAACTCGTCCAGCAATAGAATAAGCCTGACAAGGAGGACCGCCAATAATTATGTCAATACCTCCTGCTGCTTTTACTAATTTATCAAGACCTTCAGAACTTCCGTATTTGGTGTCGCTCCAACCGCTGAAAAGCTCATCCGTTCGTTGGATATCAAAGCGAAGTACACGGTCGTTAGCATCAACATATCCCCACTTGTCATGAAGACGATTTTTCAAATTCAAGCATGGGCATTTTTCCCATTCAACTGCTGCAACATTATGGTAATGCCCAGATTGCTCAAATCCGTCCATCAATCCACCGCAACCTGCAAACAAATCAATTGCTCGTATTTTTTTACCCATTGTTCTTTCCCTCCGAAATAATACTCAAAAGTTCTTTTCCAAGCGCATAGCCCAGGAGAGGAGGAACTGCATTTCCAACCTGCCGATTCTGCTGCGTTCTGGTTCCTGTAAATACAAAATCGTCAGGGAATGACTGCAAGCGTGCATTTTCTCTAATGGTTGGCACTCGATTATATTTATAGTGGAAATGATTTCTATGTCCTGTATCAATCGTTTTAGAAGGCTTATCACCGTGGTAACGAGTCTAGGCCTCATTAAATCGACGACTTTCACCCCATCCCGGAGGGAGATCCTTATAGTTCCCTCCTTCAGGAACAAGGGCAATGGTGTCTTTTACCATTTTTGTATGGTTTGTCGCAACATGATTATAGAGAACTTTGCAATTGCCACGCATTAACCTCTGATATTCGGTTTGCGGTTTACAGGTATACTCGTCTTTTTCTTCACCCAAAGTTTCCTCGCGAGAAGGCAAATCACTCAAGGCATCGCGACAGGTTCTATATTCTTCTGGAGTAAAGTACGGTTCTGGAAACTTAGGTACTCCAATATCACTTCGAATTCCCATGAACACCAGACGTTTTCTTATTTGAGGAACACCGTAATCTGCGGCACATAAAATTTTACATTCAATGTTATATCCCATATTTCTAAAACGACGTAAAATTTCATCCTTAATCTGACCGTTATAAAGTGTTGCCATACCTGGAACATTTTCTATTATAAAGCCTTTGGGCTGATATTGTTTTACCATCTCAATCACAGCAAGATAGAGTTTGTTTCTTGTATCATCAAAGTTGCGCGGACCAGTTAGAGAAAAGCCTTGACATGGAGGTCCTGCTATGATAACATCAATGCTGCGATTCCCTGCAATCTTTCTTATTTCATCGAAAGTTTCCTGTTTGGAAAGATCAGCATTCAAAGGAATTGCACCATTGTGGTTAAGTGCAAAAGTATTAAGAGCGGCTTGGTCGTTATCCACTCCAACAATTATGTTAAATCCGGCATCCATGAATCCTTTGGATAAACCGCCGCATCCAGCAAATAAGTCAATAGCGTTCATAAATAATCCTCCTGTTTTGGGTAAGTATTAATCAATAGCACTTTTGCCACTTATAACCCAAGCATCTAATTCAGAACGCCTAAACTTCCATAGCTTACCAATTTTATGAGCAGGAATATCGGTTTTCTTTATCCAATTTCTAATTGTATCCTTAGTAACACCAAGATGGTTAGCGGCTTCTTCAATACCAATCCATTTTTCTACGAAATTATCGTTCATATTTTTCACCCTAAAATCATGTTTATAATAATTCATTATATATTATAGCATAAACCACACATTTTTTCAAGGTGTTTAATATGATTTGTTGGTAATTTGTTAAATTTGCTCTGTTTTTGTTTGTGAACACTTAATGTGGTTACAGATAAGTTCAAGAATCTTTTCAATTGTTTACAAATGGTAGCAGATATCATATCTTCATAAACAAAACCAATTATAATAAATATCCCCCCGTATAACGGATGGTATTTCATTTTCGGGCATAGCCCTATCCTCTACTGGCTACGCACAAGTGCGTTTTTTTATATAGGAAATTGCTCGATTTAAGTGAGCAATTTTGCTTGTTCAAATGAGCATGCGCCCAAATCTTCGATTTGGCGCGCGAATGCCATGTGAAAACAGCCCAAGAGGTCAAGCAAAGTGCAGACCGATTGGCTGCTGTTGACCGCCAAAGCGTACCTATTTGCCCCAAGATTGGGGGGTCAGGGGGCTGATGCGTTAATACGCTTTTTTATTGGCCTGCTAGCCATGCAACTTCTACTTACTGCCCATAAATGGGTCCCGTGGGTCAAACAAACTTAATTGATCACTTTCTTTATCTCTTTTCAGTTGATCTGATATATAACTTTTTATCGCCTTGTGTTTTTCCCCACGGTATCCACGTAATATCCCTTACACCAAAATTCGCAGTTTCGGTATGCAAACTTCATATTTCCCCATCTCTGAAATATCATCAATGCACTTTTTCCTTTCAAATATCCCATAAATCCCGAAACGCTCATTTTGGGCGGGATACTCACCAGCATATGAATATGGTCTGGACAAACTTCTCCTTCTATTATTTCTACACCTTTTCATTGACATAATTGTCGCAATATCTCGCGTATCTCCAATCTTTTTTCTTCGTAGAATACTTTCCGTCTGTATTTAGGCGCAAATACTATATGATACTTGCAATTCCATTTTGTATGTGCTAAACTATTCGTGTCTATGTGTTCTTTTTTCATAGATTAAATCCTCCAATGTGTTTTTTATTTGACTGACAGTTCTTTTCTATTATAACACATTGGAGGATTTTGTTTATCGGTTAACCTCTATTGAACCACGCGACTATCGCGTGGTTTTCATTATACAATAAAAGAAAAGTTTCACTGTGAAACTTTTCTCCAAAGGCAAATGCACCGCATATTTTATTGTATTAAAATTAAGCGTCAGTGCCAAATAAGAACCGTAATTTTGATATAAAATTGCGGTTCTGTTTTTTTGCCCGAAAGCACCGTAATATCGGTATTTTTGCAAAAAGAAAAGTTTCTGTGTAACAAGTGCCGTGCTAAAATCAAGGCATTTTTAACCATTGCACGCCAATTCCGCTCACTCCGAAATTTTCTCTTAAAAAATAATGCACCGCTTTCGCCTGTTTTTAGGTCAAAAGCGGTGCATTATTTTATTTGTAGTTTATCTAACTCCTTTTGTGCTGTAACTTTTGTAAATAACAACGCCGCTTATAAAATCAATCGCAATAAACACGAGAACAAGTTAAGAGTATTGTTTTCAGATATATTTTCGTATATTACAACCGAATCAGGATTTACACATCAAATCCGTACGGATTGCCGCCGGTCAAGTACAGAGAATGGTCAAACGGCTGCCGGAAAACCGTAGCATGATGGTGACGCACGAATCTGTTTTTCCTCGTTTCGCTACGCTCCACTCAGAAAAACAGATTCGATACAGAGTATATTTCGTTACTATTCAGCTATCAAAAATCCAGTAAAAAAGCCATTGGGCAAAACGTAGAAATTCAGATTTAGGGGATTCTTCGACTGCACATATCTTGACATTTCCACCGTACGGATTGCCGCCGGTCAAGTACCGAGAATGGTCAAACGGCTGCCGGAAAACCGCAGCTTGAGACGGCGGCGCGCGAATCTGTTTTTCCTCGTTTCGCTACGC
>CACXES010000114.1 GCA_902766745.1 uncultured Ruminococcus sp. | reverse complement strand
CTGCGGCTCGTCCTCCACATTCTGCTCCTGCGGCTCGTCCTCCACATTCTGCTCCTGCGGCTCATCCTCCACATTCTGCTCCTGCGGAGCCAATACGCCGAAAAATAACTCCGGCGGCTCAGACATGACCTTACGCTTCGGCTCTTTGTAATTCTCAATACCGTCAAGAGCCTCCGTCAGACAATCCTTGCAGATTATTACGCTTCCACTGCCTCCGGCGCGGGAAATATAAAAACAGTCACGATTTCTGCACCCCGCAACATCACAAATTTTCTTTACCCTCTTGATTTTCATTAATAAAACCTCCTCTTGTTATTTGAATGATTTAAGCGTTTATCTCTGTATTTCTGAAGCTCCGTTCTGCCCTCCGGACTTTTGCTCGGGCTCAAATATTGAAGCACAAAATACCTCAGTGCATCGGGCAGATGTGTTATATTGTGCGGCTCAGTCAAGCAGTCCGTCGGATGCTTTCCGTCTCTCTGAAGTGCCGGCAGACACTCTATGAGCTCGGTGCAGCTCTTGAATATCTTAAGCCTGCACTCTCCGCTGCCGGAAATATGAAGCAAATCCTTTATGGCAAGCCACCCTGTCTCACGGTCTCTGTTTCCCTCAATAAGCGGAAGCCCCGCCTCGCGGAAAAGCTCTGCCTTAGACTTGGCAGTCTCCTGTGACCTCGCCCATATGTCGGACGGTGCAACAGTGTACTCGACTTTCTCTCCGGAGGACAGGCTGCATATCTCATTGGCACCCACCGATATAATTTTGTCACTCTCCGCATATTCGCGGTATATGTATATACACCCGGTCTCATCCACCGCCGCCCATATACAGGCAAGACAGTCAAGACCGTAGTCTATCGACCGATACCGTCGCCAGTGTTCGGGAATATTAAACGGCTCTACCGTGTGAACCGCACGGTCAAACTCCGAAAAGTATTGACCGGCAAGCATATCCCAGTTTCCGTCGCGCCACGCCTCACGAAGCCCGTCGGACAGATTGTTAAGCATATTCACATATCCGGGATCCTTTTCGATAAGAACCTTGTTATCAAACACCGTTGCCGGTATAAAAACATAGTCCTCCGGTCTTTCGGATGCAGTGTACCTCTTTGATATAAATAAGCGCTTTACCCACTCATGCCCAACACCTCCGGGATTGCAGGTCAGATACATCCGCTTAGGAAAGTCGTTTGCACCTCGGAGACACGCCGTCAGTGTCTGAAATTGGTATTCGGTGAACTGTGTCGCCTCATCCATGCAGATGACATCATATTCCTGTCCCTGATACTGAAGAACATCGCTCTCCGCCTTGCAGTAACCACACTTTATACGACTTCCGTTGATAAACGTAAATGCCTTTTCCGTCTTCTTGTATTCGGCAATACCGAGCAGAATCGACATAAGAGTATTTATGTGATTTTCCTGAAGCTCCGGGTATGTCCGCCGAAGCAGAAGTATCTTTATTCCGGCATAGTTTAAGCCGAGCATAATCATCTTTCGCTGAAGTGCCCACGACTTTCCTCCGCCTCTCGCTCCGCCGTAACCTACAAATTTCTGTCTTGCCTTGAAGAATTGAAGCTGCTTCGGATTGGCTGTCGCTATACCTTCGGCCAAGCACGAGCTAACCTGCATACTCATCAAATCCTTCCGGAAGCTTAAACGTTACCTCTGTATTCTGCGTCGACCTACCTTCCGTCAACGCAATCTTGTCGTACAATACCCCGATAACAGTCATAAGATGATTGACGGGAATATCCTTATCGTGATTGTCAATATCCGTTTCAAGCCTGTTTAACGCTTTACTGATAATTCTTCCGGCATTCTTGCTGAAGTCATTTCTTTTTTCTTCGCACAATTTCGCAAATTCAGGCTTATCCTTGTTCGCCTTAACAATCTTTCTGACTGTTGATTCTGCAATATGAAGCTGCTTTGCCGTTTCGTTTACATTGTTCGTAACCGCCCAAGAGGCCATAATATCATAAACCACCTCGGGTGCTGTATTCTTACCTCTCGGCATTACCTTTCACCACGCTTTTCGCATAAAAATAATCAGGTTCAGAGCCAAACAGTTATGCACATACTTTGCCCCTGCACCTGATTATAAGATAATTCACCGTTCAGTTATCACGGATTTACCACTTTTCATAAAAATTTTTTCTGTAAAGATATAACTGTGTTTCGCTGATATGAAAATCCATAGCTACACCGTGTATGTTTTTTGAATCGTCCGTCAGCATCGTATATAAAGCCCTGTAATGCTGACCGCCAACCTCAATACAAAGATTTAATATCTTCTGTTGAACATCCTCCGGCATATCCTTGACATTCATACAGGTAAAATATATAAGTCCCTGCTTGTTATACGGAATATGTATTCCCCTGCGCTTTTTAAACAAAATAATCACTCCTTAGCGAAACACTTGTCAAAATACATAAATTTAATATCCCTATAAAAATTCAAATCCCAAATACAAAAATTATAGCTTCCAATTCTTGCACCCCCAGTATATCTCTAAAGCCTGTCCTTATGTATCTCCCGAACCGTTCCGGTGTCCCGATGCTCGATTATCATAAGCTCCGGCGTGTCCTTGCAGACCAGCCAGTTATCATAATTCAGCCGCAGGGACTTAAGG
>CACXES010000113.1 GCA_902766745.1 uncultured Ruminococcus sp. | reverse complement strand
GATATAAAACGTGAATATAACTATTAAAGCTATGTATTCCACCATATCGCCCCCTTTCGGGGGAACAACCTCGCCGCTCATTGTGCGTTATATATATTATCATAAGAATTATTAAATGTCAATCCCGTCGCCGCTTCAGCAGTGCGGTATCTCCCATATCCCACGCCTCGGCATAAATTACATCATACCGAACGCCGTCTATTACAGCAATCTTTCCGGTGGATATAACCCCGTTTGACGGCTCCGTATAAATACACGCCGTAACCTCGCCGTCATACCCGTATTCACGCTGTGCCAGACCGCCGTTGTACGGCTGAAAATCCGCTTTATAGCTACCCTCGGCGGAAAACTCACCGTCATCGTCAACATATTCTGACGATACGGCTATTGTTCCGATTTCTGCGGTGCAGTTATAAAACACTTCAAATACATTAGTCAAGCTCACTGGGAAGCCGCCCCCTTTTTCGTCTGAACGGTTCAAGCCTGTCCTTGAAGTCCATTATCCAGTCGCCTCCGGCATCAGTCGGGCTTTCATACGTAACCGAACGCTCGCCCTGCTTCACACCGACCACCTGTCCGACAGGGTCTGCCCTGCCGTAGCCTCCGAGCACGTACGCCCGATGTGCCATTATCGGCAGAAGGCTCTCCAAAAGCGGCGGAAATTCTTCAATTCTGCAATATCCGACCACTCTGTCTATACATTCGTTTATAATTATATTAAGCAGCTCGTCAAGGCTGTTGTCGTCCGGAATTCCGAGCAATGTTTTAAGCTGCCTCAACACGATTTCCCTATTCATTGTAAATCTCCTTTGCAAATCTCATTGTCCGATGATATACATGGTTTTCTTCACGGGGCAGGTCACGGTCAAGCTCCCGAATCCACCCGTCTGCCTGCATAAGCTTGTTTATCTTTATCGCAAGCTCCCCCGGCTGTGTCTTTTTTTGAGTCCATATATCTATCTGAAGCCTTGCAAGCTGTGACACCTCCGCATTATCCGCCCTGAATTCTTCAGCTGTCAGCAGATTGAAAAACGACACCGCAGGCAGCTTTTCAAAGCTCTCCGGATATTGATAGCACAGACTTGCCCCGTCATTCTTTATCGGCGAAAGAATTTCGTTTGCTGTTCTGTTTATATCGACCATTGTATCCACTCCCTTTTAAAATGCGCTCAGCAAGCCTTGTCTTATTGCATCGACAACAGCATCCTTCTGACTGTAAAGTGCCGGAATAAGATACGGCTGCGGAGCCTGTCCCGTGGTATATACAAAGCCGCCCGTCTTTTCGTTATAATACACCCAGCCTTCCTTTGATGTATGCGCAACGGACGAATTCCCCTTTGACCCTGTGCCGAATTCCACATATACTCCATATTCCGCAGTTGGGCCTATTACAACGCTTGTCCCGTCAAAGCTTTGAACCTCTATGCTTTCACGAAGTCTCCCTGTATCTACCGGGCAGTTTGTCTGTGCCTCGGCTCTGACAATCTCGCCGCCCTGAAGCAAGCCGTCCTGCAATGCCGAACCACCGGCAATGCTGTCGAGCTTTGCGGCAAGCTCCTCAATTCCCTCAAGCTTTATGCTTATATTCACAAAATCACCCCGTTTATGCATAATAAAAGCGCCCCTCAAAGAGCGCCTGTTATTCCTTATAATATTACTTTTTGGTGCAGTAATTCGCAGTCCACCGTATACCTTGCCTCACTTTGGACATACTTTTTTCATTTGATTTCTCCTGTTCCAGCTTAATCAACCTTATGGCTTGAACAGTTCGAGCATATTTTTGATTCGATTGTAAAGTCTTGTTTGCCAGGCATCTCATTCGCCGGAATCATCCCTTCCGCAGCCTCACAGATTAAATAACATTCATATTCATCAATCATTGATTCTGTCAATGGGCACATAATCTTTTCAGTATCCATATTCGCTTAATACCTCCATAATTTTAAGCACATTATCACTAAATTCATCTTTCTTAAATGCAGTTTTAATCATATTTTCAGATGGATTCACATAAACCAATCCATCCTTATGATAATAATTTTCCGTCAATCCATTTCTTTTTGTAATCGACATAACTGCTTCACTTATATATTTTTTTGCCTCTTGCTCAGAGACATTATGTTTGCGCATCTTATTTATATGCACATCATCAAACAAAAGACTTTTCTCATCTATTTTTCTACACGGAATATGCACATTGCCTTTAATACCCATTTCCATTAATTTATGCGCACATCGATAATCATTGAGTTCTGCTATCGGATTATTACCTTTGTATCGGTAAAAACCTTTTATCTCATCCCACTTCTCAGTCTCATTATACTTCATTTTTTGGAATAAGTCAAAGGTTTTCGGCATATTTCCCTTGCCGAGCCGATCGATATATTTCCGGTACTGCTTCATATCTCCGTGGCGGTTCCGATATGCTTTGATTGCCATTCTCTGTTCATTCGACAGGCTGTCTGTCCACTCATTATATGTCATATCACCGCGCACCTTGTAATTTTTGCCGCTCACGGGATCGCGCGCAAGCCTTGATTTAAGCTTCACATCTCCGACAACCGTATAGCAGCGGCAGTGCGGATGTATCGGCGGCTTGTTTTTGCCCTCTCTTGCCGCGGATGTATCAAAGGTTCTGCCATCCAAAGCTCCGCATACGTCACAGGTTTTTGAGCCTAACGTCGCATAATATGTGTACTTGTCTATGCCTAAGTCATTGTACGCGTCAAATCGCCCCTCTTCGGTAAAGTGTGCCGCCTCCGTTGAAATTAATCTAAATGAGTTATAAAACGTGTTGTTGCAAAGCTTGCTTAAGCTGCGTGCCATTTTGGAATAGCTCTCGCCCTTTACCATTCCCTGCGTCAATATTTTCTGTGCCTTGCCTGCCGTCTCCGCAGTGTTATCCCATACTCTCTGAGAGTAGTTCTTGCCGTGAAACGGCGCTTCAATAATCTTGTTTATTGTACGCTCCGGCACAAGGGAAAAATCCACGCCGCAGTCAAGGCCGCTCGCAATATCGTCAATTGTCCCGTATCTTGCCGCCTTGTATGTATCCTTAAGCAGAGGCTTAATTATTGCCGCCGCCCTGCCGGCAGCCTTCATCAGATGCGCATACGCTCTCTGCTTCACAAGCTCCGCCCTGTCAATTCTGAATTTATATGCCGATATGCTGTTTTGTATCGCTCTCATCCGTGCCGTGTCGGGCGCAGCTGCCGCAGCTTCGGCAAGTTCTCGTTTCAATGCGGCAAGCTCCGCCTTATTTACTGCATCGCTTGTCGATTGTATCTTGCGTATATCTGCGTCTATCTCATCAAATGCGGCCTTATACAGGCGAATTACACGTTGCATGGGCACCTTTTCGCCGTTTTCAATTTGCTGTGTCAGAAGCTCCGCCCTGCGGCGCCAATACTCACTGCTCCGCATTATCGTCACCGAAGCGCATCAGCTCACGCTGAGTCAAAATGTTTTGCTTGTCGTGATTTAAGTTTTCCTCATTGACAAGCTGCGCCTCCTCTTTGGCATCGCTGATAAACGGCAGAAGCCCGAGAAGTGTTTCGTTAGACACGGAGCCGGTAAGATTATTTACTATCTGTGACAGTTCAAGCTCATTCGCCGGAAGGTTACGCTTGAACCTCACATCTATTTCATGAATCGGTATAAGCTGCTGATTTGCTTTGACCGCAAAGAAATTCATATAAAGCTTAAGTCTCTCCCGAAGTCCTTCTTCAAACAGCCGCTCCTTGGTTTGTATAAGCTGCTCAAACACCAAAAGCTTATACTTTATCGCAACACCTGATACGTTGTTCCCGAAATTCTCGTCGGATAAGTTCGGCACCATTGACGTTGCGTATATATCGTCTTTAATCGCCTTGCGCAGTACCTCTGTATCGGTTTCGTTAAGAACCTTATTCAGATATCGAGCATCGGCATCCGTATCGCCCATCAATATCTTTTCCCGCAAAAGCTTCTTTGCCTGATTGCTATTTATATCTATGCCACGAAGCAGAAGAAATGCGTCCACGAACTGCTCCTTATCATTCACGCGATCGGACATCAATGTGTTATATGCGTCTATCTGCGAAATCTGCTGTTCAAAATCGCCCTGTCTTTCGTCGTTGTTCAGATATTCTATGAACGGCACGTCACCGAAGTAGTGCTCCTGTGTTTCAATCAATTCAAGCCGCGACAGGTCATGTCCGCTGTATGTATATATGTTACTCTTATCCGAAACCATAACCGTTACGCCGCTGAGCGTTCCGCTTATATCGTATCTTTCATAGCTGTATACGCCGAAAAGCTTCCTGTGCGCGGCGGTATCATCGTATACCACAAAGGCATTATCCGACGGCACCGCAAACGATACCGGGTTTGCATCTTCGTCAGAATATATCATTTCAATACCAACACCGCATATCGATGCCGCCTTATCAAGCTTCATATCTATGCTTGAAATATGCTGCTGTCTGTAGCTGTTTAATATGTTTGATATGTCATACTTATCAAGCACCTCATATGTTACCGGATTCCCGAGCAGGTACGAAGTGGAAACTGTTGTGATATACTTTGCCCAGTTAGCCAATATGCGGTTATTCGCCGCCCCATCCGAATCCTTTTGTCTGTTCAGTATATCATGATGACCTTCATAGTACGCTTTCAGCCTTTTTATCCTTTCACTTTCAACTGAGTGTCTTAAAATAAGCTGCTGAAGCAACTTTGTCGATATGCCGTTCTTTATCAAATCTGCATCTATGTACATTTGAATCACCTCTATAACCCTCCGAGCGTCCGTCTGTCGGGTATGTATATCTGTTTATCCTTGCGCCAGCCTTCCACACCGTAACGCAGTGCCGCAATGGCATCATCAAACACAGCAATCGGCTCGTCCGTGTATTCGTCGCGGCTCTCATCCTTACGCCAGCGCCACTGCTGTATCTCTTTAATAAGGTTCTTACAGGACGGGTGTATATGTATTTTCCGTCCTTTAAGCCAGTCAATCTGCGTCTTGACAGACTTGCCTTTAACAACGCCCTTCGCTTTGTAGCCTGCCTTTTTCCATTCGTGAATCCTGTCCGGCTCCGCACTGTCGCACCACATACGATCTGACTTATCAAATTGACCCTCTGCCATAGCAATTATCTCTGTCGTGTCCTTTTCATGGACATATAGCTCATGTCTGACGTAAACCTCTCCGTCTTTCCAGCCCAGGGCAAGAATAGCATTTGCATGATTGAACCCGAAATCCTGACCGTTTGCCACTGCGTCAAAGTATTCCGAATTCGTATTGAACTCCTCAACAATGTAGTTGCTGAATATCAAGCCACCGGTCTCTCCCCATTCACCGAGACCGTATATTTTATATCCCTCGGGATCAACCTCCGCACGCCGTTTCATACGCAGCTTATACGCTTCATCGCAGAAACGGTTATCAATGTATGTGCTGTGATGCGTCATCACGTTATCGTCTTTATAATCAAAAAAGTCCCTCTTTATCCAGTGCGATGCGCTAACCGGGTTGAATGTCATTTTTATTTGATAAAACAGACCGTCCGGAAGCTTGCCCCTCAGACGGTCGTCTATTATCTCAAAATCAGCCTTGACAAGCTCGGTTGCCTCCTCTATCCACACATCCGTAAGCTTTCCGTTTGAAAATGTAATCGACTTCAGCTTCTCACGCTGTCTGTCGTCATTGACCCCGCGGAACTTGATTTTGTTTCCGTTTATGCAATGCAGCGCAAGCGGACTGTTTGTTATACGCCACGCAGATGAAACGCCCAATCTGTTTATTGCCGATGTCAACTCCGCAAAGGTACTGTCTCGGTTGGTAACATCCGATTTACGTACGCACACAAGATTGCGCCCCGGCTCAGCCATAAGTCGCAGTATATAAAGCTGTGCCGTATCAACCGACTTTCCCGAGCCTGCCGAGCCCTTCATCGCTATATATCTTTTTTTGCATTGATGCACCGGCTTGAATACGGGATTAAATTGTGCATTGACAATCATATCTCATCATCGCCGTAATCTATATGAATATCAAAGCTCATATCACCGTCAACCTTTGTCTTGTCGGTAAACAATGCGTGATATTTGCCGAGCATTTCCGCTGCTTTAAGTTTTTCCTTCTCGTCAGGCGGCTTGTCAATTCTCTCAATTCCCAACGGCGACGACAATACCACCTGCGAGATACTTTCACCGCGCAGAACCGATGTGTAATACCGCAGAACCTCTTCGGCAGTGGCAATACTTTCAGATTGTAACTCGCTAAGCATTTCATCAATATACATTTTAAGCTCAGGTTTGTTCAGGTTTTCGCTTCCTATGGAATACGCTGTCTTTTCACTATAGCCCGCTCTGATTGCTGCTTGCTTTGCGTTTAAGTCTTTAATATATTCCTCGCAAAATCTTTTCTGCTTCTCTGTCACCGCCGTCACCTCTCTTTACTGCGCAAACAAAAAAGGCGGGATTGCTCCGCCCTCTTGTATTCCGTATCTGATTTCATTATACACTATATCACAGGTCAATGAGGAACTTCAAGGAACTTTTTCAAAATTTTTATAATTTTATAATTTTTTCTATCTCCGAAAGAGCTTTGCTGTGCATCCTCGTCCTAACCCAGCGAGCCGACATTCCTATCTCCTCTGCGACCTTTTCCCACGGCATAGATCGTATGTAACGAAGAAACAGTAATGTTCTGAGCAATCCATTTTCCACTTGAGATATAGCTTCTGTAATTTCCGACTTGATCTTCAAAAGCTCATATTCCATTGCCGTTAGACGCATGGAATAATCGGCATAATCAACAATCCTTGCTTCTCCGGAATTATACGATGATGACTGTATATCTATCGCTGTATAATTGCTCGTCTGACCCGGTATAACATAAGGCTCCGCTTTCGGTATACAGGTTGTTCCCGTTGCTCTCTCCAACGCCCACTGTTTTTCCTTTTCCAATGCCGTTATTTGTACGTCAAGCAATCTCGCTCGATTCAGCCATTCCTTTGCCGTCATATGCTTCCCCCCCGTATATCTCTAAAGCCTGTCCTTATGTATCTCCCGAACCGTGCCGGTGTCCCGATGCTCGATTATCATAAGCTCCGGCGTGTCCTTGCAGACCAGCCAGTTATCATAATTCAGCCGCAGGGACTTAAGG
>CACXES010000112.1 GCA_902766745.1 uncultured Ruminococcus sp. | reverse complement strand
ACCTTTGTCAGCGGTATTATAGCGTCGCAGGATGACGGAGAAGGCATTATAGGAGTTGTGCCGAAGGTAAGGCTTGTGCCGCTTAAATGCTTTGACGGCAAAACCACGAATGTAAGCGTGATCTGCAAGGCAATATATGGAGCGGTTGATGACTTTGGCTGTGATGTGATCAATATGAGTTTTGGTTTGATGGAGGATTCCATAGCGTTAAAGGAAGCAATTGATTATGCTGCAGGTAAAGGTGTAATCATTGTTGCCGCAGTGGGTAATGACGAAACTGAGGAATTATGTTATCCGGCGGCATATGACAATGTAATCGGTGTCGGTTCAGTGGATAAAAACGAAGGGGTTTCTTCTGTTTCTCAGCATAATAAAAGCGTGTTTATAACGGCTCCGGGTGTTAATGTAAAGAGTACAGATTACAAAGGTGGATATACCACAGGCAGCGGAACCTCATATGCCGCACCTTTTGTCACAGCGGCCGCGGCTGTGATGATGAATATAGATGATGAAATTGATTTGGAGCAAATAAAAGCTGTTCTTTCAACCTCTGCCGCTGACAAAGGTGCTGAAGGATATGACGAATATTACGGCTACGGAATATTAAATTTGGAGGGCTGTGCAAAAAGCCTTCTCGGTGATACCAAATACTTTATATCACCCACAGAGACGGATGGAGAAAAGATTTCTGCGGTTGTGTACAACAACACGGGTGAGGATTTTTCCGGGCAGTTTATTGCGTGTGAGTATAACAATAAAGAAATGAAATCGCTGAATACAAATGAATTGTCTTTACTTTCAGGGAGAACTGCTGAAGTAAAAAGCGGTTTATCAAATTATTCCGACAAATATTTTATCTGGCGCAGTTTAGAAGACAATACGGTTGTTTCCAATTCAAGAGTAATAAATAAAGAAGAAAAACCGGAGGAGGAAACTGATAGACAGCTTGTGCTTTCGGTTGATTTATCCGGGCATACGGACAGAAAGTATTTTTCTCTCGCCGTGTACAGCCCTGAAGGTGCGATTATTTATGCCGTACAGGATAAGATGCCGGAAAGCAGTGTTTATAATCTGTCGGTTCCGTATGACAAAGCAGTTGAAAATCCGGATATCGAAAATCTGTGCAGCATATCCGTTAAAATACAATTAAACGGGCAAGAAACGACAATACCGGCAGAAGCGCATATCTTTGAAGAAAAAGTTGTTTCTCCGACAAAGACAGAAGAGGGCTATACCGAACACACCTGCAAGGCCTGCGGATATACATACAGAGATACGGAAACCGAACCGATAGGATATTTTGTAACCTATGACGCAAACGGCGGAGAGCAAGCACCGGAGAGGCAGAATAAAAGACCGGCAGAAGCCTTGACATTATCCGATGAAATACCCTCAAGAGAGGGATATACCTTCATAGGCTGGTCGTCCGACAAATATTCAGAAAGCCCGGAATACGAAATTAGTGCAGAATATACGGCGGATGAAGATATTACGCTTTATGCTATATGGCGGGTAAATACATATAAACTGATTTATACTGTGGACGGGAACGAATACAAGACGGTTGAAGTAAGCTTCGGCGACAGAATTACTGCCGAAAAAGCGCCGTCAAAAAACGGTTATACTTTTTCGGGATGGAGTAAGCTCCCCGAAACGATGCCGGCAAACGATGTCACGATAAGCGGCACATTCACGAAAAAATCCTCCGGCGGAGGAGGCGGCGGTGGCGGAGGCTCTTATACTCCTCCGACACCAACCGTGCAGCCGAAAGAAAATCAAGAGACGGCTCAAAAAACGGATGAACCGCAAAACACGGATGTACAGCCGGAAGAGGACTATATTGCGGAGCTGTTCACATTTTCAGATATTGATACAGTGGCTTGGTATTATGAAAGCGTAAAATTTATGAAGGAAAAAGGCTTGATGAACGGAGTTTCGGAGACGGAATTTGCGCCGCAGACAGAGCTTACCCGTTCTATGTTTGTTACCATACTGCATCGCATGAACGGCGGACAGAATACGGGAGATAAAATTAATTTCTCGGACGTGCCCGAGGGGGAATACTATACGGCGGCCGTAGGTTGGGCGGCATCAAATAAAATCGTAAGCGGAGTTTCGGAGTCAGAGTTTGCGCCGGATGAAAAAATCACACGAGAGCAAATGGCTGTTATGGCATACAGGTATGCAATCTATATGGGATATTCCGTTCAGATGGCGCAGGAACTGACCTACGCGGACAGTGAGGATATCTCCCCATTTGCACAAAATGCAGTTAAATGGGCATCTGCCGAAGGCATATTAAACGGCAGTGACAACGGCTGCTTCTATCCGCAAAAGACAGCCGCCCGTGCCGAAGCGGCAGCGTTATTTATGAGATTATATGAAAGAATACAGACAGGAGGATTAAAATGAGCAGTGTATTCCGAAATAAAAGCATAAAACGGATTTCATCACCGGAGCAGCTGAATCAATATGTTGAAATATCAGGACGATTTTCATGGGGAATTTTGATTGCTGTTATCATATTTATTGCGGGCGTTCTTATATGGTCGTTTACCGGACGGGTTGATACGAAAGTAACCTTTGGTGCGGTTGTATCGGACGGTGTGCTTACCGGCTGTCTTAAGGAGGAAGAGGTAGGTGAGCTTAAAGCGGGCGCTGCGGTATATATTGATGGAAAAAAATATACTGTATCCGAAGTTTCTTCCCAGCCTAAACGGCTTTCCGAGGATACAGAGGACTATGTGATGCATATAGGAAAGCTGACTCCGGACAGCTGGGTATACGAATTTAAGGCAGACTGTAAGCTGACGGATGGAATATACAGAGCTTCGGCTGTAACGGAAAGCATACGCCCCGTGGAGCTGATTTTGAAGTAAGGAGGTGAAAGCGCCGATGGAAAAGGCAAAAAAAATAAAGCAGCCGTCTTGCCACAAGGCGGTGAGGGTTCCTGTTATGATGCAGCTTGAAAATGTGGAATGCGGAGCAGTATGTCTGTCCATGGTGCTCGCCTATTACGGCAAGTGGCTGACCTCAGAGCAGCTCCGTATTGACTGCGGTGTGTCCAGAGACGGTTCAAACGCAAAAAATATTCTTACGGCAGCAAGAAAATACGGCTTTGAGGCCAAAGCCTATCGGCTTGAACCGGAGGTGCTGAAAGAAGCAGGTGAATTTCCTTGTATTCTTCATTGGGAATTCAATCACTTTGTTGTGCTTTGCGGATTTAAGGGAAACAAGGCGGTCATTAACGATCCTGCTAAGGGTAAGATAATCGTTTCTATGGAGCGGCTTGACGAAGCTTTTACGGGAATTTGTCTTTTGTTCAGACCGACAGAAGCTTTTACGCCCTCAGGGAAAAGAAAAAGCATGGCTGAATTTGCCCTTGACAGACTGTCCGGCACGAAATCGGCGCTTGCCTTCGGAATGGTAACAACGCTTATTCGGTCCCTTGCGGGAATTGCAAATCCGACATTTTCAAGAATTTTGGCTGACAGACTGCTTTCGGGGCAAAATCCCGGCTGGCTGACACCGTTTATCGCAACATTAAGCATTTTTTCGGCGGTGCAGATTCTTGTCTTAATCGTGCAGGCGGTAGAACAGATAAGAATTACATCAAAGCTTGAGGCGGTCGGAAGCACGGCTTTTTTAAGTAAGGTGCTGCGTCTTCCGATGGACTTTTTCTCCCAGCGTATGGCAGGAGACATTATGAAAAGGCAAAGCTCCAATGCGGACATTGCGATAAATCTTGTGAATACGGCCGCTCCATTGCTTTTTAACAGTATTATGATGCTGATTTACCTGACGGTTATGATAAAGTACAGCCCTGTGCTTACCTGTATCGGACTGATTTCGGTTGCGGCAAATGCCTTGGCTTCGGTAGTTATTTCGCAGAAACGAATTAATATTTTAAGAGTGTCTATGAAGGACAAGGCAAAGCTTGCCTCTATGACAATTACGGGTATTGATTTGATTGAAAATATCAAATCCTCCGGCGGAGAAAACGGATATTTTAAGCAGTGGTCGGGCTGTCAGGCAAATCTGGTAAACGGAGAAGCACGCTTTTTACATATCAATCATTATCTCGGTATGATTCCTGCTCTGGTTGCCTCTTTAGCTGATGTTATCATACTTGCAATAGGAATATTTCTTGTATTGCACGGAAGCTTTACAATCGGTATGGTTATAGCGTTTCAGGGCTTTTTGACGGCTTTTTCACAGCCTGCGTCAGAGCTTATAAAAACAGGGCAGACCATTCAGGAAATGCGTACCGATATGGAGTGCATTGACGACGTGATGGAATACAGAGAGGAGAAACGCTTTGCAAAGCAGGAACAGGAAACCGCATACGAGAAGCTGAAGGGAAATATTGAGGTAAAAAATCTTACCTTCGGATATTCAAGGCTTTCACAGCCTATTATAAGCGACATCAGTTTTTCTGTAAAACAAGGTCAGCGGATTGCCCTTGTAGGCTCCTCGGGCTGCGGAAAGTCAACTATTGCAAATGTCATTTCGGGGTTGTATAAGCCGTGGAGCGGCGAAATTCTCTATGACGGAAAGCGGATAGAAGAAATTGACAAAGCTGTTTTTTGTGGCTCGCTTTCGGTGGTTGATCAGGAAATTGTGCTTTTTGAGGATACGATAGAAAACAATATAAAAATGTGGGACGAAACCATAGAGGATTTCGAAATGATTATGGCAGCGAGGGACGCAGGTATTCACGACGATATTATGGAGCGTGACGGCGGATATTCCTATGTTATCTGTGAAAACGGAAAGGATTTTTCGGGCGGACAGCGGCAAAGACTTGAAATTGCGCGTGTTCTGGCACAGGATCCCACAATCGTGATACTGGACGAGGCAACAAGCGCACTGGACGCAAAGACGGAAAAAGAAGTAATGAAAGCGATTACCGACAGGGGTATTACATGTATTGTTATTGCACACAGACTTTCTGCCATACGGGACTGCGACGAGATTATCGTGCTTGATAAGGGCGTGATTGCAGAGCGAGGTACCCATGAAGAACTTTTAAGAGCGGGCGGAAGATATAAGGAGCTGATTTCAAATGATTAGAGGTGAGAAGCATGGGCTGGTTTGACAATCAGATTAAGGACAGAAAGCTGCAGGATAACGCGGCACTTGAAGACGCATTTGCCGAAATTGCCAATTCGGTTTCGGGCAAGCGGATTATGCCCGTTTTCAGCGATGACAGCACAAAGTTTATTGACAGTGTAAACAAAATTCTTGCATATTGGCATTTTAAGCCGATTGAGATAACGGAAAAATCGAGTGATTTAAACGAACAGCTGGAATATATGCTTCGGCCTCACGGCATTATGACAAGAAGCGTTGAGTTGAAAAAGGGTTGGTACAAAACCGCCTGTGGACCCATGCTCGGAAAAAGAAAAAAAGACGGCATCGCAGTTGCATTTATTCCGAATAAGATTTCCGGTTACAGCTTCTATGACGAACAAACAGGAAAAAAAGTGAAAATCGGAAAATATAACGAGGAAGAATTTGAGAGAGAAGCAATCTTGTTTTATAAGCCTTTTCCCCAGAGGAAATTGAGTAAGGGTGACTTTGTTTCGTATGTGCTCAGAACCTTTACCCTTGCGGATTTTCTGATACCCATTGCACTGCTTGCGGCAGCGGCGGCGGTAGGTGTTATTATACCGAAAATCAATCACTTTATGTTTTCTGAGGTTGTGCAGGACGGCAATAACTCTCTTCTGATATCAACAGCGGTATTTATGCTTTGCCTTGCGGTTTCAAAACTGCTTTTAAAAACGGTGCACAGCGTGGCAAGCAGCCGCGTGGATGTTAAAATGAGCTTTTCGGTACAGTCGGCAATGATGATGCGTATGCTGTCGCTGCCGTCAGGCTTTTTCAGAGAATACTCGTCCGGCGAGCTGTACAACCGAATTGAGAATTTGGGAAATACGTGCCGCACGGTGCTTGAAAGTGTTGTATCGGTTATCTTTACGGCTCTGTTTTCGCTTATATATATAACGCAGATTGTACGGTTTGCACCAATGCTTGTTACGGCGTCGCTTATAATATTGCTTGTAACTTTGCTTGTTTCTGTTGTTACGGCGGCTTTGCAGTCCGCATTTGACGGAAAAAGAATGACAATCGCCTCCAAAGAAAGCGGAATGCTTTATTCAACCATAACAGGAATACGGAAAATTAAGCTTGCCGGTGCGGAAAAGAGAGCCTTTGCAAGATGGGCAAATCTTTATGCAAAACGGTTGAAGCATCCGCCGGCACTTATTAAATTCAGTAACGTTATCAATACGGCAGTAACGCTTACGGGAACTGTTGTAATATATTTTCTTGCTGCAAAAAGTCAAATGAAGGTAGCCGATTTCTACGCCTTTCAAACTGCATACGGCATGATAGCGGGAGCATTTACAGCGCTTTCCGCAGCGGCGGTTTCGGCCGCCACGGGAAAAACGGTTTTCAACCTTGCCAAGCCGATTCTTGACGCAGTCCCCGAAACCTCGGAGAAAAAACGGGTTGTCAAAGCCTTAAAAGGAAATATAGAGCTGAATAATATTTCCTTTAAATACAGAGACGACTGCCCGAACGTTATTGAAAATTTATCCTTCAAAATACGAAGCGGCGAATATGTGGCTATTGTAGGTAAAACAGGCTGCGGAAAGAGTACACTCGTGAGGCTTTTGCTTGGCTTTGAAAAGCCGCAGAAGGGTGCCGTGTACTATGACGGCAGAGATTTGTCGGGCATCGACTTAAAATCTTTACGGCAGCGAATCGGCACAGTAATGCAGGACGGCAAATTGTTTGCCGGAAGCCTTTATTCCAATATTACCATATCTGCGCCGGAGCTTGGTATGGAGGACGCATGGGCGGCGGCGGAGATTGCCGGAATTGCTGAGGATATAAGGCAGATGCCCATGGGCATGAATACCATGGTTTCTGAAAGCTCCGGCGGCTTTTCAGGCGGACAGAGGCAGAGATTGTTAATTGCCCGTGCCGTTGCATCGAAGCCTAAGATACTTATTTTTGACGAAGCAACGAGTGCACTTGATAATATCACACAAAAAAGAGTGTCCGATGCGCTTGGCAATATGAAATGCACAAGGCTTGTGATAGCGCACCGTCTTTCAACCATCAAAAACTGTGACAGGATTTTGGTGTTGGACGGCGGCAGGATTGCCGAGAGCGGCACATACGATGAGCTTATCCGTCAAGATGGGATATTTGCCGAGCTTATTGCTAATCAGAAGCTCGACGACAACGAAAATGAAGGGAGTGAAAATACATGCGGGTAGCTGCGGCACTAAGCGAAAATTTTGCTGTTAAGGCGTTCACGGACTCAATTAAAAGGACATTTCCTCAGGCGGCACTCGCAGTGTTTAATGATATTGGTGAAGCGTTTGATTATTGCCGTGTTTGCGAAACAGATATTGACTTTGTTGATGTAAGTCTGTGCAATGCGGAAGTTGAGAAAACATCAAGGCGGTTTAAGGAGCTGAATCCGAAAACAGACATTATTTTTGTGACGGGGATGAACGGGGACGACATTGCCTGTTCACCCGGAGAATGGCTGTTATCGCCGATACTTGGTGGAGAGCAAAAAGAGCCTGAACCCCAAAATGAAACAAGGCACGAAATACTTCTTTATGTTCAGTGCTTTGGAAACTTTGATGTGTTCAAAACGGACAGAACAAGACTGAACTTTAAACGAAAGAAATCAAAGGAGCTATTTGCATATCTGGTATACCGCCGTGGAGCGGCGTGCAGCAATGCGGAAATAGCAGGAATCCTTTTTGATGATGACGATTACAGTCTGAAGCGGCAGCAATATCTTCAGAAGATTATCTCGTTCATGATTGAAACGCTTGCAGAGGTGAGTGCGGATGATGTTATTATACGAAATCGAGGCAATATATCGGTGGATATAAACAGAATACAGTGTGACTATTATCGGTTTATAGAAAATGACAGCAACGCACAAAGAGCATGGTCGGGCGAATTTATGACGCAATATTCATGGGCGGAGTCTACTGCAGGATATATTTCCGGAGCTTATGAAAAAAATAGTTAAAATTTTTAAAAAAAATTATCATAAGTCCTAATAAAGTCCTAATAAAGTCCTAATCGGCATGATAAAATACAGTTATAAACATCATTAGAGATAATGGTTTTATATATAAATTGCAAATTTAAGATATATACAGAAAGGAGGAGATGAGTATGAAGGAGAGAAGCAGGGACACATTTTTCGAGGAACTCAGTGATGATGACCTTGACGATGTAAATGGAGGCGTGGACATAAGCCCGGTGTCTGCCGATTCGTTTTGCGACAACTTCTACCTTGCCGCGGGAATGGTCAATTCAAGAAAATGCGGGAACTGCTTTTATTTTCATTATGAAAACGGGGCAAGCTACTGCTCCCACCCACATTTCGGAAAAAAATAAGCTGTTGGCAGTGTAAGCCTGTTTCCGTGCACTGCCTGAATTAAAAAATTTAAGGAGGAAAGATTATGTGGAACAGAAAAGAACTTAAAGAGAAAGGTAAGGCGGCTGTAAAGCGCAATTACTGGAAGTCAGTGCTTGTATCAGCGATTTTTGCCGCTGCTGTAGGCGGAGCGGGCTTATGCTCAAACTCGGCTGCAGATACGCAGAGCAATGCAGACGCGGCACTTGAAAGTGCCGGAGCAGTCATCGGCTTTTCTGTTATTATGGTTTTGGCGCTGGCGGCGGTAGCACTCATATACGTGTTGTTAGTCAATCCATTCGCGGTCGGCGTAAACAAATTCCGTCTGAACGCTTTACAGGATAGAGGCAATGTATCAGATATGGGCACAGGCTTTGATGTAAACTATAAGAGAAATGTAAAGGTAATGTTTTTCCGTGACTTGTATACGATACTCTGGACTATACTATTCATAATTCCCGGTATTGTCAAGGCATACGAATACAGAATGATACCCTATCTTTTGGCAGACAACCCCGATATGGATAAGGCAGAAGCCTTTAAGAGGAGCAAGGAAATGATGAAGGGCAATAAATGGCGTTCATTTGTGCTTGATTTAAGCTTTATTCTTTGGGGTATTCTCGGTGCTATTACATTCGGTATTGTAAATGTTTTATGGGTAGATCCGTATAAGCAGCTTACGGACGCAGCTCTTTACAATGCCCTTAAGGCTGAGTAATTACACCGAAAAGAAAATTCAAGGAGGTAAAAGTTTGAATGAAAACCGCCCATCTTGCACGGGAGCGCTCACTCGCGTACACAAAGTACAGTCTCGTTTGCGCTCTCGCACAATCTGAACGATTTTAATTCAAACTTGGGTTTTGTGAAAGGAGTTAATGGTCATAATAATGAAGATTTACATAAGGAAATTTATAAGCGTACTTCTGGCATTGACAATGCTGATAGGTGTTGTTCCTCTGTCGGCATTTGCCGAGGCAGAGCCTCAGCATCTGGATGGTGCGAGTATTTCGGACGAAGTACTAAACAGCAATGTCTTTTACATCGGCTCTACAAATATTACAATGTCAGAAAGAAGCAATACCGACTATCTTTTAAAAATCGGCAGAGGCGGTGATGCTGAGAATGAGGCGTCGGTTACAGTTAAGTTTGCCGATATGTCCGCCGTATATGGTAAAAATTATGAGGTAAAGACTTATGACGGCGAAAAGCCCGAGGTGGACAGCGAGGAAAAATCCGTAGCTGACCTTATGGCTGAAAACGCCGACACCGCAGAAGAATATCAATACGAGGATGATGAAACCCTTGCCAAAGAGGCTGATGAGCTTATGGCGAATGCCGACAGTGTAAGCGTTCTCAATGCAGACGGCGAAGAGGTGGCAAAGCTTAAGACTCCTGACGGCGAGGAAGCAGAGGATCCTACAGAGAAAGAATCTGCAAAAGAGCCTGAGGCAGAGCAAAGCGGAGCTGAAAATGAAGAGGAAGCTCAAGGTGCTGATGAGGAATTAAACGAAACAAATCCGTTAAAGGCGGCAAGAAATACATACACCGGAACGGTTTCAGATCGTCAGCCCATGACGGTCACGACATCTGACGGCAAGCAGTTTAGTGCCGAGGAGGACCCCGGCGAGCTTATCGGCGACGATTTCCCCGGAGTAGAGTTCAGGCTTACCTTTGCATCGGGTGAAAAGGAAAAATTCATTGTTATCACGCCTAAGTATTCTAAAAAATCAGACGGCGACGCAATGTTCCTTGTTTCGCTGCAAAATCCCGACGGAGATTACGGCGTTGCAGAGGAGTATAACTCTATCTACGGTACGATAATCGATGAAGACGCTCCCGAAACCATTAAGGTCGGCTTTGCCGAGAGCACATACAGGGCAAAGGACGGCAAGGTATACATAGAGGTTACCCGTGAGGGCGCGATAAACGATATGGCTTGCGTGACAATCTATACCGAAAACGGCACGGCAGAAAGCGGCGCGGATTTTTCGGGCGTTAACGCAAAGCTGTATTTTCCCATGGGCATTATGAAAAGAACAGTTGAAATTCCCGTAGAGCATTACGCAAAGGATATTGATTTTACCGTTAAGCTTGCATTGCCGCAGGCTTGTGAAATCACAAACGATACGGCGTCGGTTATTATACCTGCTTGGGGCAGTGATGAAGTAACGCTTGCGGCGTCAAAGGACGATCCGTACCCGGACACCGGCATAGCAAGCTCGCTCGATTTAAGTCGTGCACAGCGCTACGGTACCGCACAGGACAAGGGCTCAAGCGGTATCTATATATGGACTTCCAAGGCTGAGTATGACGAGGAGTGCGGTATAAAGCTTGGTTTTTACGATTGCCCCTTTTATTATGACGGCGTTCGTGTTGACTGGGAGGCAGACTCTACTACTTTGTCCTTCGGAAATATAAGAATGTACAGCGATTACACAAAGATTCTCGATCTCAGAAACAAGAATTTTGACCGTTGTGAGCAGAATTTCTATTTCGGTCATGTATGGACGAATCAATTAAATATGTCGATTGTTCAGACTGCATGGGGCGCGAGAGAACTGTTTATTTATTCAGTGTACCCGATAAAGCGTCATTTTGACATTTCTCTTGTGCCGGCAGAGGGTATGTCCTTTAAGGGCGTTTCCGACGCTGAGGCAGCGGAATATGTTTCATGTTCATTAGACAAGGATTTTGGTGCAAAAACCATTTCAAGCGGCGACGGCATTACGGTTTCCGCAAACAACAACTACGCATACCTGAAAGCGGTCGAGGTTGTTAAGGACGGCAGGAGCATGGTTTTAGCGGAAAATAAAAGCGCTGACAACTCGCTTTACATTCGGTTTGATAAAGCGATGATTAACAAGCTGGCAGAAGACCAATTTATCGAATGGAAGGCCGACGGCAAAAAGGGACAGAACGAGCAGACCTCATACAAAGGTAAGATTTCCCTGCGCCCGATATTCGAGTACAGAGATGTGACTTTAAAGGTTGTTGACACTCCCGAGGGTGAATTTCAAGGACTTGAAACGCCGGACGGCGTCAATAAGGAGTTTAAGTTCCATTTAGGCGATAAGGTCAATATAAAGACTGTGATGTCACCCGAATATGCGCATATGCTTGCTACGGGATTTCGCTGTGAGTACCGCAGTGAAGAAAACGGAGAGCTTATTGAAGATGAAAGCTCGCATTACATAGGCGGCAGCAGTGAGAAAGTATTGGAGCTTAAAGAACCGACCTATACTCATATTACCCTTACGCCTGAATTTTCCGCAAGGGACAACTGCATACGCATAAGCGTTGATAAAACGCTTGTGGATTCGGGTAAATTTGACACAACAAAGGGAATATTTGCGGCTCCCAAAGAGGAAAATCCCGCTACGGGCTGCTATGAATACGTTATCGACAAGGGCGATATAAAAACGGGCGAAATTTACTCGCTTACGGCAATTCCGACGGATTCGGCCGACGCAGTAACATGGAAGGAAGCCGGAAACGATACGCTTTACAGCGGAAACAACTTCTATTTTATCGCAAACGCCACCGCAAGGCGAAATAACGTAACTCTTTCGATTGACAGCACGGGCAAGCGAGAGGCATTTGCGGTGCAGGGCTATGTCTATAACGCTGATGTCAACATAAAGTCGGGTATCATCAGTAACAGCCGCAAGATACCGGCAGTTACGGCGCTTATTACAGTATGCGGAGCCGACGCATTCACCGATTCAGAGGGTTATTTCTGCACAAATCCGTTTATGGCGGTTCCCGAAACGTCCGCACGCTATATGGTGACATATAACGGACGAACAAAGCTTGAAACCGTTAATTTTTCGGCTGAGGGTGCGGAAAAAACAACGATACCGGGCACAAAAACAGACGCGGTAGTCGTTGATATGGGAATTATAAACGCGCCGACCTACTCGGCAAAAGGGGTGCGAGTTAACAAGGTGCTTGTTTCGCAGAACGGCTATATGTTAAACGGCAGCGGCAGCGTTATCCCCTTAGAGGGCGGCAAGATCAAGCTTCAAGCAATCGTCACCGACGGCGAGAAGTACACCTACGGCGACAAGGAGTACACCGAAAGCATAATAGGCGTAACCTTCCATATTCTCGATGGCAGAACGTATCAGGTGAAGAGCAGCTATGAGGCTGAAAAAGAGGACGAGGTAACCTGGGGCTATGAATTTAGGGATTTTGCTCCCAACAGTCCCGATGAATATACCTACGGCGATGTTGTCTATGTTTCGCTCACCACCGATAAAATCCTGTCGGACGACGAGGAGGCAACAGAGGCGGCAAAAAAGATTACCTATGCTCCCGTATCGGCAGACCTTCGCATTATTAACGGCAAGGAATACACTCCGAAGATGATGGATTTACATGTTCCTGTATCACCGGATGACCTTTTAAACGACGATTACGAAATGCCTGACTTAAGCGACGGCAACAAGGAAAGCGCAGACGAGGCGTCCTTAATGGGCGGAACGGTGAAAAAACGCTCCTTTGCAAAATTCCCGTTTGTCGGTGAAATCAGCGCAAATATAGGTATAAAGGCGGGAATGAAACCGTATACCTCCGGAGGCGTAGTGTCGGGTAGTGAAGAGTTTCCGAGGATAGACGAAGATGGAAGCTATATATATGATGGTGATGGAAATATAGAGACTGAGACTGAAATGATCGATAGAGTCGAGGATCCGAAAGGCGGTCAGGACCCGGGAAAGTGGAACCGTTTTGTTTCCGTATCCTTTGAAGCGCTTCCCACGGGCGGAACCCGTGTTAAAATAGGTATGACGCTGGCAGCCGGAGAGAAGTACAATTCCAGAATGGACCATAAAAACGCAATTACCTCCTCCGGTATGGCAAACTTGTTCGGAGGTAAGAACAAACAGTCTTACGAAAAAGCTTCAAACGGAGAGCTGTTGCAACAGACCCTCGGCGGCGCGGCAATGTTTGTAACGATTAAGTTCGGCGCGTATATGGACTTTGGCTATATTACCGAGGAATATACCGACGGACATGACGAGAAAGCCTTCTGCTTTATGGGAGCCGGTGTATATGTCGGCGGATATTTAGGCCTTGATGTAATAGGCTACGGAGCCATTCCTGTAATAATGCTTCCTATGTTTTATGGATGTACCGGAATGTTAGGAGCCGAGGGCGAGGTAGGTATCGAGGCGGATCCGAACAAGCTTCTCACCTACGGCGGTTTTCTTGACAGCGAAGAGGTATCCTTAGGCAGGGATTTTAGGAACTTACACGCTCAGTTAGACGGCGTTTTAATGATTAGATTCTATCTCGGCGCCGGTATTGCAAACGCTCTTGCATTGCGCGGAACGGGTACGTTTAACTTCGGACTCGGCGTAAACAGCACGCTGAGATTCTTTGAAGGCTCTCCTATATGGGGCGCAACGGGCAACTTTACTGTCGGCGGACAGGCGGATATTCTTTGGCTTTCAATACCGTTTGATATATACTCATGGAATCTCTTTAATTTCGGCTTCTATGATTATTTTAAGAAGCACCCGGAGGTTTTTGAAGTTGAATACGAGCAAGAAGAGGATTCCCAAGAAGCCAAGCTTGCCTCTTCGGACGGACTGAGCTATTCATACATTAAGCGTACAGGCGGCTCGGATTGGGTTGCAGATGAAAACGCATCACTCCAGGGCGCATTTGTACCTGTAAACACACAGACGCTTGCGACAAATGTATTTAAAAATTCAGACGGTAAGCTCATAAGCATAGGCGAAAATAAGATGCTCTATGTATTCCTTGACGATAACCCGTCTAAGGCAGACAACGAGATTACATCACTTATGTACTCAATTTATGTCAATGGCGCATGGAGCGAGCCTAAAGTTGTTCAGGACGATTCTACGGGCGACTTTTATCCTAATGTCTGCGACGCGGGCGACTCGGTTATGGTATCTTGGGTATCCTCAGACCCTGCTAAGAGCGAAAACCTTACAGAGGCACAGCGTATGCAGCAGATGGAGGTTTACACAGTTCTCTTTAATAAGGAGAGTGAGAGCCTTGGTGAAATAGAGCAGCTGACGGACGATAATTATTTTGACTCGAACCCGATAGGTATCTATGACAGCATATCGGGCGACAGAGCGGTTTACTACATCAAGAACAGCACCCAGAGCGATAATGTGTTTGATTATGCAAATCCCTTCGGCAGCGATACGAACGGTAACTATTCCGTTGTATGCTATATGCTTTATGACGGAGATTCGGGCAAGTGGGTAAGAGACAGATATTTTGACAATGAGCTTGAAAATCCCGAGGATGCGGATACACTCATTGAAAAATGGGGCGGTCAGAGATTTCTGCCGTCCGTAACCAAGACGGAAACAGGCGGTCAGGTCGACCCGACTGTAACAGACCTTGTGGCATGCGAGGGCTATAACGGACTCGGCGTGTATGCATATACTGTGGATACAGACTTTAACCTTGAAACGAATAACGACAGAGAGCTTTATATTCAGGTTTATGATTTTGAAACTCACAAGACCTACAAGCCCATAAGAGTGACAAATGACTCAGTTTCACAGTCATTGCCGCAGCTCGTCAGAGTTCCGAACAAGGATTTTGCGGAATTTGACGCAGAAAATGAGGATTACAAGAGCGGTGCGTCAACATATCTTTTCTGGATGGAGGGCGACTGCGGTATATCCTATATCAATGTAACCGAGCTTATCAGAGAGGGAATCAATGACGACGGTACGCTTAAATTCGGTTCGGGCATTGCTCCGCAGGAATGTGACCTGCATACAGAGGACGGCAGAATCGGCGGCGTAAATACCTACAAGGCAGTTGTTGACGCTGACGGCAACCTCTATCTTGTATGGGCAAAGCCTGTGGGCGAAAACATCGGCGTAGATGAAGAAGGCAACAGCACAGGCAAGCTGTATCAGGAAATTTACGCAAGCGCACTGATTGCGGATAAGGATATTGACGAGCATGTAAAGGCAGAGAAAAACGATAAGGATCCCGAAGCTGAAACAACCGTTATAAAGCCTGCCGCAAACTGGTCTAAGCCGTACAGACTCACCTATTCCGAGGTGTGCAACGATACCGTTTCGGCGGCTGTACGCGGCGACGGCAAGCTTATGATAGTAAACAATCAGTTTACAATGGAATATGACGAGAACAAGGAAGGAAACATCAATATCGGCGAGATGAATATTGTTTCCACCGAGCTTGAGCCTATCGGAACAATGTCAACCTCCGAAATTACCTTCTCGGACAGCACACCGCTTGCGGGAGATGAAATTACCGTATACGCAAACTTTGAGAACACAGGTCTTACTGCGGCGGCAGGTTACACCGCAAAATTCTACGAGAGCAGAAACGGTGAAAAAGGCAAGCTTATAGGCGAGTATGACAGCGACAGCTATCTTGTTGCAAATACAAGCGAGGATTACAGCTTTACCTACACTGTTCCCGAAAACTTTGGGGGACTGTCTATTCTCTGCGAAACTGCGGAAAAGGGATATACAAACACCGAAACATATGTATCTGAGCCGTTTAAGAAGACTGCGGAATACAAGGTTGCGGTAAAGGGAGTCGAGCAGGTCGGCAACGGCTTTGAGGCGGTTTATACTGTAACCAATACGGGTAATGATGTTTCGGAAAACGGCGACGTTGTAAAGTTCACCTTTGATGCGCTCTACGGTGACGCAAAAGAGATGTACGGCGTTGACGACATCAATCTTGCGTCAGAAAGTCTCGGCGGTATAGCCCCCGGCGAATCAAAGCAGTTCACCACAGCTATGACTGTACCGACAAGTGCCTTTGAATACTGCGGCTATGCAGGACTTCGTATAGCTGTTTTCGATAAGGACGGCAAAGACCTAACCGGCGGATACAATACCTACTTAGTTCAGGATAAGCCCATGAACGTTATGCTTAACGGCGGCAAGACAATCACTGTCAAGAAAGGCGGCAAGACGGCTCTTGAGCTTAATTATGACGATGTGCAGATGTACAACTATAACGGAAAGAGCGTTTCGGAGGACGATAAGGTATTCTACAACGTAGCCGATACATCTATTGCAGAGATACGCGATGGTCAGCTTGTTGGTAAGAAAGTCGGAACAACTACGGTTACGGCATATATTCAGCCCTATGGTACGACTGTTACAGCCGATGTTAAGGTTACCTCCTCCGGAAGCTCCGGAAGCGGCGGCGGAAGCAGTTCATCGACCTATACGGTTAAGTTTGAAACAAACGGCGCAGGAACAATACAAAACCTTAGTGTAAATAAAGATGGAACGGTAACGCTTCCGGCAGCTCCTGTAAGAGAAGGATATACCTTCGGCGGCTGGTACACTGATGAAGCTCTTACAGTGCCGTTTGATCCGTCCTCAAAGGTAACGAAAAATCTTACACTTTATGCGAAGTGGACGGAAAATACTGAAAAGACAGACATATCAAACCGGAAGAATCCGTTTAAGGATGTAAAGGAAACAGACTGGTTCTACAATGCGGTAGTTGAGGTTGCTTCTAAAGGCATTGTTGCCGGAACAAGCGATACTGCCTACGAGCCGGACGCAACACTGACCCGCGCGATGTTTGCGACCATGCTTTACCGCTATGCGGGCGAGCCGACCGTAAACTACGCAATGAATTACACCGATACCGAAGACGGCTGGTATACCGAGGCGGTACGCTGGGCATCCTCGATAGGAGTGGTAAAAGGCTTTGACGACAACACCTTCCGTCCTGATGAGCCGATTACCCGTGAGCAGGCAGCGGCAATGCTTCAAAGATACGCTGAGTTT
>CACXES010000111.1 GCA_902766745.1 uncultured Ruminococcus sp. | reverse complement strand
TCATTACAACATCATACGACGGTCTGCCGGCTTTGCTTTTACGTTCTTTACAATTTACCTTTTCAAGCAAAGGTCAGAATGATTCAAAGTCTATAACGTTCAGTTTTTCCAATGAATCTCCGAGTTCGGATAATCTCTGTAATTGTGTTTCTTCCGCAAAAAGATTGATCTGCATTTCACTTCAACCGCCTTTATTATAGTATCTTTATTATACCATAATCTGACGATTTTTCAACACTTTTTTATGAATTTTTAGAGGTTAAACAAGGCACGGATATCTATCCAATAATTCTTTCATAAGCTTAACCTCCAAATTTATTATAATCCGTTTACCCATTCCACAATTTCATCTTCTGCATCTTGTATGTGTGTGCGGGATATAGAAAGTCCCTCCGTTACATTCGCATTCGGCTCAAGAGAGCGGATTGTATTTACAGTATTTGAAAATCCGCTGCCGCCGTGCTGTTATCCTCTTCCTGCGTCATATTATCGGGCTTGTCAGTTTCGGGCTGCGAAAATACACGACAAGGCTTGTGACGTCCTATTTGTTATTTGATGCTGCAAGATTAAGCGTATCAACCCACGATTTAACATCGCTCTCGCTTGCGCCTGAGCGGAAACGCATGCCGTCCTGCCAATCGCCCGTGCCTGCCATATTGCTGAGCAGTTTTCCGCTTTCGCCCATTCCCGAACTTGCCGAGGTGCAGAACGGAATTACCGTTTTACCCGAAAAATCATTGTCTTTTACAAAATTGTTTACAGGCCAAGCCGCAATACCCCACCAGATAGGATAACCGATAAATACGGTGTCATACTCTGACCAATTCGGAACAGTTGTACTTTCAAGCTTAATATCTCGTTTGCTCTCATCATCGTGTTCATCATTTACACGGCTTGACTCATCTGTCCAGTCAAGGTCGTCATCTGTGTATTTGTCCACCGGGACAAGCTCAAAAATGTCTGCGTTTGCCGCATCTTTGATATAGTTTGCAACTTTTTCGGTATTGCCGCTTGCACTGTAATACACAACAAGTGTTTTGCCGCCTTTTGTGGTTTCGGAATTGTCTGCAATATCCTTTGTTATTGTAATCGTTTCGGTTTTTTCGTCCCAATCCACACTGAACTTAAAGCTTTCGGCGATAAAGCGAATAGGCAGCATTGTTCTGTCATTTATAATTTTCGGTTCAACATCAAGTGTATGCTTCTCTTCGTTGAGGAACGCCGTTTCACTGCCGATAACAAGGGTTATTATATCATCTCCAAGTGTCAAAACCGCAGTGTTTGTTTCACCGTCCCATTTAACATCACCGCCCATAGCCTCTATAATGGCTCTTATCGGCACAAGCGTTCTTCCGCTTTCAACCACGGGAATGGTGCCATTGTCATCAATGTTCTTTTCCTCTCCGTTCACCGTCATAACGGGGTTTCCGATTTGCATTGTAAGCACAAACTTTTCAGTTGTTTCGGTTGATTGCTCTGCCGCACTGCACCCCGTCATAAAAGACATTGCTAAAACAAATGTCAGCAGAATTAATATTAGTTTTTTCATAAAATCATTCCTTTCGTTAAACATTTTTGCCCATATTATAGGCGTCTTTCATTACTTGCGTAGATTTTATCTCGCCCGGAGCATAAACACCGTTGCCGATAATTACGCCTTTTTCAACTGCACCTTCAACACAATCGGCATAGCCTCTGAAACACGCAAGAGTTGTGTCGGCAGATGAAATTTCTTCATCTGCCATAGTAACAATGTAATAAAACTCTTTATTTTTCACTTCAAGCCAGCGTGCCACAGTTCTGTCGATAACCGCTTTTAACTGTGCGTCAATCGAGTAGAAATAAACGGGACTTGAAAGCACCAAAACATCAGCGTCAATCATCTTTTGCAAAACCTCTGCCATATCGTCCTTTATGGCACATTTTCCGTCGTTGTTACGGCAATAGTAGCACGCGATGCAAGGTGCGATTTTTTTATCTCTTACAAAAACTTTGTCAACCTTATTTCCGCTTTCCTTTGCACCGCGCATAAATTCATCACACAGCAAATCTGAATTGCCGCCTTTGCGCGGACTGCCGGATAAAATCAATATCTTTTTACTCATATTACATTTTCCTCTCGTTTCTTTGCAATTATATTATACATCATATACTTCACTGACGGAAGTTCCAAAAAGTTTATCGGCTGCAACCCAAAGGTTATAACCGGCTTTGCTATTTCAAATTATTTTTGAAAAACAACTCTATTTTATCGAACGGAATTACATTTTTTCCGCCGCCGTCATACAAATCGGTGTGGACAGCATTCGGGATAATCATAAGCTCCTTATTGTCCGCATAAGGATTGTTTTTTACCATATTTTCATACGCGTCTCTGCTGAAATAGCACGAGTGTGCTTTTTCGCCGTGTATTATCAGCACCGCACCGCGGATTTCGTTGCTGTAGCTTAAAATCGGCATATTCATAAACGACATACAGCCGATACCGTTCCAGCCTTCGTTTGAATTAAGCGAGCGTTTATGATATCCCCTTTCCGTTTTATAATAATCGTGATAATCCTTTACAAAAAACGGTGCATCTTCCGGCAGCGGGTCAACAACGCCGCCGCTTCGAGCGTAAACGCCTGATTTATATTCCTCCGTCCTCTGCATGTTAAGAGCCTTTTTCTTCTCGAAACGTGCCGTCTCGCTGTTCTCGCCGTCAAAGTATCCGTTGGCATTTACACGGCTCATATCATACATTGTCGAGGTTACAACCGCTTTAATTCTTGTGTCAAGCGCCGCCGCATTAAGAGCCATACCGCCCCAGCCGCATATACCGACAATACCGATTTTTTCAGCGTCAATATTATCCTGTGAGGACAGAAAATCAACCGCCGCCTGAAAATCC
>CACXES010000110.1 GCA_902766745.1 uncultured Ruminococcus sp. | reverse complement strand
TTCAAGTTTTCCGCAAGGAAAACTACCTATATTATTCATTATTCATTATTCAATATTCACTATTCATTAATAATGAATAATTAGAAACTCCTCCCGTCATTTTCTGCGAAAATGCCACCCTCCTCAAGGAGGAGGGCTCAGTATGGCTCCCTCTTTGAGGGAGCTGTCAGCTTTGCTGACTGAGGGAGTGAACAGGGTTCCCGGAACGTTTTCGAGAACACTAAAAACAAAAAAGTCAAGAAAAATTTTTCAGAATTATGTAAACTATTTTAAAACAACTCAAACACGTTTCATGCGTTTTATATTACATTTATGTAACAGTTTATCCACTCTCAAAAACGCCAATATAATGGTTATTCACAGACTTACACACATTTTCCACAGGCTGAAGCCGATGAAAAAGAGAGAATTTTCTATTTTTTCGGAGTTATCCACAGGCAACGGTTTTATGGGAAAAATCGGGTGTCGATGGGGATAAATTTGGTTTACAATAATATTTTTAGAAATAAAATTTTTATTATATATGCGTCATATTTGCGCTTCGAGGCAGAGCCAAACAATACTTGACCTGCAAAAAAGGACGGAGCCGCGGCAGGAATACCGCTCTCCGTCCTAAAATATACTTTAAAATACACTGTTGTTTATGCCTGTGCGTCTATGGTCGATATACCGGGAACGCTTTCCTCAAGCACGTCAAGCACAATTCTCACCGTGTCCAGGGAGGTGAATATCGTCACGCCGTTCTGCACCGCACACTGACGAATGGCAATACCGTCCTCAAAATGCACGCCGGACAGAATCGCCCTTGTGTTTATGATATAGCTTACATAGCCCGCGCGTATGGAGTCCAAAATCTCGGTGCTGCCCTCGCTCAGCTTTCCGCGCACCCGAGTGCGGATGCCGTGCTGCTTGAGGTAGTTCGCAGTGCCGATGGTGGCCTCAATGTTAAAGCCAAGCTGATAGAAGCGTCTGACAAGCGGCAGAGCCTCCTCCTTGTCCTCGTCGGCAAGGGTGACAATAACCGTGCCGTAGTCCTTCATCTTGACCCCGGACGCCTGAATCGCCTTGTACATGGCACGGTTCAGCTTTTCGTCATAGCCTATCGCTTCACCGGTGGACTTCATCTCGGGTGAGAGATAAGCGTCAATCCCCGTGAGCTTTTCAAAGGAGAACGCCGGTGCCTTTACATAGTACCTCGACTTTTCGGGGAGCAGCATCTCGTCTATGCCTCGGTCCTTAAGACTCTTGCCCAGCATTGCGCCGGTGGCAATCTGAACCAGGTTGCAGCCGGTGGACTTGGACAAAAACGGAACGCTTCGTGACGCTCTCGGGTTTACCTCTATGACAAAGACGTTGTCGTCCTTGTCAACGATAAACTGAATGTTAAACAGACCGACAATGCCTATGCCGAGACCTAACCTCGTTGTGTAATCTGCAATTGTGTCCTTCACCTTCTGAGAAATACTGAAGGGCGGATAAACGCTTATCGAGTCGCCGGAGTGCACGCCTGTACGCTCCACAAGCTCCATAATACCGGGGATAAACACCTGTTCCCCGTCGCATATCGCATCAACCTCTACCTCCTTGCCGACCAGGTACTTGTCAACCAGAACAGGCTTGTCGGCATCGACCTCAACGGCATTTTTAAGGTAGTGACGCAGGGATTTCTCGTTTGAAACAATCTCCATGGCTCTGCCGCCCAAGACAAAGCTGGGGCGCACAAGCACCGGATAGCCGATTCTCTCCGCCGCCTCGACACCGCTCTCTATATCCGTTACCGCCTCGCCCTTGGGGTTCGGGATATTAAGCTGCTTTATAACCTCGTCAAAGGCGTCTCGGTTCTCCGCCTTTTCTATTGCGGCGCAGTCTGTTCCGATAATTTTAACACCTCTGCGGCTGAGCGGCTCTGCAAGGTTCACCGCAGTCTGACCGCCCAGAGTGGCAATAACGCCCTCCGGCTTTTCGAGATGAACGATGTTCATTACGTCCTCAGCGGTCAGCGGCTCGAAGTACAGCTTATCCGCCGTTGTGTAGTCGGTGGAAACCGTCTCCGGGTTGTTGTTGATAACTATTGCCTCATAGCCGGCTTCACGGATTGCACGCACCGCATGAACCGTGGAGTAGTCAAACTCCACGCCCTGACCGATACGAATGGGGCCGGAGCCTAAGACGATAATCTTTTTGTTATCCGAGACGATTGACTCGTTCTCGTCCTCATAGGTAGAGTAGAAGTAGGGTACATAGCTGTCGAACTCGCTGGCGCAGGTGTCAATCATCTTGTATGCCGGGAACAGTCCGAGCTTTATGCGGCGGTTGTAGATATCCTCCTCGTCGGTGTGCCAAAGCTCCGCAATATACGAATCGGAGAAGCCCATCTTCTTTGCCTCGTACAGAAGCTTTTCGGAATCGGGGTTTGCCTCCATTTCCTTTTCAAAGTCAACAATATTTTTGATCTTGTCCAAGAAGAACATATCAATCTGCGTGATGTTGCATATCCTCGAGTGGTCGACGCCCATCCACATAAGCTGCGCTATGGCGTACAGGCGGTCGTCCGTTCCCTCTTTTATATAATCGAGAAGCTGGTCGGTTGTCATGTGGCTTGAATCGAACTTCTCCATGTGAATATGGTTCTTGCCGGTTTCCAGGGAGCGAATAGCCTTGAGCAGGCTTTCCTCCATGGTTCTGCCGACGCTCATGACCTCACCCGTTGCCTTCATCTGTGTGGACAGGACGTTGGACGCATTGGCGAACTTATCAAAGGGGAAGCGCGGCATCTTTGTCACGATATAGTCGAGGGTAGGCTCGAAGCAGGCAGGGGTGTTTGCAAGCTGAATCTCGTCCAATGTCATACCCACGGCAATCTTCGCCGATACCCTCGCAATGGGGTAGCCGCTCGCCTTGGATGCCAGTGCCGACGAGCGTGAAACTCGGGGGTTTACCTCTATGACATAATAGTTAAACGACTGTGGGTCGAGAGCGAACTGAACGTTACAGCCGCCCTTGACATCGAGGGCGCGGATAATCTTAAGTGCGCTGTCACGGAGCATATGATACTCCTTGTTGGTCAGGGTCTGGCTCGGCGCAACAACGATGGAGTCGCCCGTGTGTATGCCGACCGGGTCGAGGTTCTCCATATTGCAGACGGTCAGCGCAGTGTCGTTGGCGTCACGCATTACCTCGTACTCTATTTCCTTGTAGCCCTTAATGCTCTTCTCCACCAAAACCTGATGTACCGGCGAGAGGGCAAGGGCGTTTTTCATCATTGACGCCATTTCCTCGGGGTTGTTGGCAAAGCCGCCGCCGGTGCCGCCCAAGGTGAACGCCGGGCGCAGAATTACCGGATAACCGATCTCCTCCGCCGCAGACAGCCCCTCCTCGATGCTGTAGGTTATCATGGAGGGCACGACCGGCTCGCCTATCTTCTGACAAAGCTCCTTGAACAGCTCTCTGTCCTCGGCGCACTCGATACTCTTTGCATCGGTTCCCAAAAGCTCAATCTCGCATTCGTCCAAAACTCCCTTTTCAGAAAGCTGCATGGCAATGTTCAGACCTGTCTGACCGCCGATTCCGGGAACGATTGCGTCCGGGCGTTCATAGCGGCAGATGCGTGCCGCATATTCGAGGGTAAGCGGCTCCATGTAGACCTTGTCGGCAATTGAGGTGTCCGTCATAATTGTGGCAGGGTTTGAGTTTAAAAGAATAACCTCGTACCCCTCCTCCTTGAGGGCAAGACACGCCTGGGTTCCGGCGTAGTCAAACTCCGCCGCCTGACCTATGACAATAGGCCCCGAGCCGATAACCATAACCTTCTTTAAGTCCTCTCTCTTAGGCATTTTCTCTGCCCCCTTCCATTATGCTTATAAATTTATTGAAGAGATAGCCGCTGTCCTGAGGTCCGGGTGCGCTCTCCGGGTGGTACTGCACGCTGAAAACTCTGTCACGCTTGCATTCCACGCCCTCAACGGTGTTGTCCAGCAGGTTTATGTGAGTAATCTCCAAATCCGTACCCTTGACGCTGTCTGCGTCCACGGCATAGCTGTGGTTCTGGGAGGTAATCTCTATCTTGTTGTTCTCCAGGTTTTTGACCGGGTGGTTACCGCCTCTGTGGCCGAACTTCAGCTTATACGTCCGAGCGCCGTAGGCAAGAGAGATAATCTGATGGCCGAGGCAGATGCCGAAGATGGGATACTTTCCGGAAAGCTCCCGAACCGTTTCGATAACGGGGGTCACATCCTCCGGGTCGCCGGGGCCGTTGGACAGAAAGATCCCGTCAGGCTTCATGAACTCAATCTCACGCGCGGTGGTGTTGTACGGCACAACGGTGACGTTGCAGCCGATTTTGTTAAGGCTTCGAATAATATTGAGCTTTATTCCGCAGTCGATAGCCACAACGTTGTACTTGGGGTTGGAGGTCCGTGAGTACCAACGCTTTGTGCAGCTAACCTTGGACACCGCATCCCTCGGAACGGGGGTGCTGCGGATAATCTCAAGCCCCTCCTCCCGGGTGGTATCTACGCCGCAGATAAGCACACGTCTGGAGCCGATGTCGCGGATGCTCCGTGTAATCTCACGGGTGTCCACGCCGTAGATGCCGGGGATTCCGCTCTCCTCCATGACCTCGGACAGAGTTTTTGTATATCTGAAATTTGACGGCATATCGTTGTAATCTCTGAGGATAAGACCTCCGATAGTGAGGTTCTTGCTCTCAAAATCCTCATCGGTTATACCGTAATTGCCAATGAGGGGATAGGTCATAACGACCATCTGATAGGTGTACGACGGGTCGGAAATTATCTCCTGATATCCGACCATGGAGGTGTTGAAAACAATCTCACAGACACGGTCGGCATTGCTGCCCAGACCGTAGCCGAGATACTCGCTTCCGTCCTCCAGGATAATCTTGCGGTCAAAATTTTTCATTTCAAATGCGTACCTTTCCTTAATATATTATTAAAATCGGCTTACGCCTCGGAATATGCCCCCTGCCGGCGGCAAGGTGATGCTTAATAAATTATACCACTTCCGCCCCTGTTTGTCAGCAGTTTTTTTGACATTTCCGAAATTTCGGCATTTTGCCGATACGCCGTCGGCGCATAATAAAAGGTGCTTGCCGCACCTTTTAAAATATGAATTTATACATTGAATTTATCGTGAATAACCTGAACGGCACGCTCCGCATTGTTTACATTAATGAGAACGGAAACCTTAATCTCGGAGGTGGCGATCATGTGAATGTTAATATCTGCGGCAAACAGTGCCTCAAACATCTTTGCGGCAACGCCGGGATTGGTAACCATGCCTGCACCGACAATGGATACCTTGCTCAAGTTATCACGGCAGTTGACCTCCTCAAAGTTAAGCTGCTCCTTCAGGCCGTCGATAACGGCAAGAGTTTCGTCCTTGTGCGCCTTGGTAACGGTAAAGGCAATGTCCTTCTTTCCGTTTCTGCCCACCGACTGAAGTATCATATCAACGTTAATATTCTCCTTTGCCAAAGCCGAGAATATTCTGAAAGCAATACCCGGCGTATTTTCAACGCCGATAACGGCAATCCTTGCAACATCGTTATCACGTGTAACTCCTCTGATTAACATTTTTTCCATTTTACAAACCTCCTTGACAACAGTTCCGTCTATCTTCTCGAAGCTGGACTTTACCTCCAGCTTAACATTGTACTTCTTCGCCATTTCGACCGAGCGGTTATGCAGCACGTTCGCACCGAGACTGGCAAGCTCAAGCATCTCGTCATAGGTAATCTCGCTGAGCTTTTTCGCATCCTTAACGATTCTCGGGTCGGCGGTGTATACGCCGTCCACGTCTGTGTAGATCTCACACTTGTCCGCATGGAGTGCGGCGGCAATGGCAACTGCCGAGGTGTCGCTTCCGCCTCTGCCCAGGGTAGTTATGTCGTCGTATTTGTTAAGCCCCTGGAAGCCTGCCACAACCACAATGTTCTTTCTGTCAAGCTCCGCCTGAATCCTCTCGGTGTCGATGGTGTTTATCCTCGCATTTCCGTATACGTTGTTGGTCTTAAAGCCTGCCTGCCAGCCCGTCAGAGAAACAACGGGGTGACCGAGCTTTTCAATCGCCATGGCGAGAAGAGCGATTGAAATCTGCTCTCCGCTGGAGAGGAGCATATCCATCTCACGCTTGGATGCGTCGGGATTTATCTCCGCCGCCTTCTCTATCAAATCATCAGTTGTGTCGCCCTGTGCCGACACAACAACGACAACTCTGTTGCCGCTCCGTGCCGTTTCAACCACACGGTTTGCAACGTTGGCAACCCTCGCTGCGTCAGCCACAGAGCTTCCGCCGAACTTTTGTACAATAAGTGCCATATTTCAATTTACCTCCATCTGTATTTTACAGGCGGCCGCGCCGACATTGTCGGCATTTAATATATGCAGCCTCCAGTTATTCATATACCTTCTCAAATATCCGCGCATCCGCGGCTCAAAGCTTTTGTCGCCGGCCTTTATTATTGCGACAACGGTGGGTCCTGCGCCGCTTAAATAAACGCCCAGTGCCCCCGAGCGGTACGCCTGCCGAAACAGATCGTCAATATGCGGAATCAGACGCTTTCTGAACCTTTGGTGAAGCCTGTCCTCCACGCCGATGCGGATATTTTCGTAATGCCCCGTCATTATGCTGGTCAGAAGCAGCGCACACCGTCCCGTGTTAAAGGCGGCATCGTGCAAAGATACGCTTTTCGGAAGAATTTCGCGTGATTTCTTGGTGGGAAGGGGAAAGTCGGGTACAAACGCCGCAAACTTCAAATCCTTCGGCACCTCTGCCTTGACATGGCGAATTTTCCTGCGGGAGGAGGCGTTTATGGTAATCCCCCCCAGTATCGCAGGTGCCACATTGTCGGGATGTCCCTCTATCCTTGCCGCCATATCCAAAAGCTCGTCCGCAGAGAGGCCTGCTTCGCAAAGCTCGTTTGCGGCGAGAAGACCGCCCACGATTCCGGCACTGCTGCTGCCGAGACCCCGTGTCACGGGAACGTTGTTCTCGAGGATAAGGTGCAGCCCCGCCGTCCGATAGCCGACCCTGTCGAAAACCTCCTGCATGGAGCGGTAGACAAGGTTCCTCTCGTCGGTGGGCAGGTAGTTCGCCGATTCGTCGCGGATTTCTATATTGAGTCCGCCGTCGGTCTCCTCGGCGTAAACGTAGTTATAAAGTCCGAGCGCAATGCCCAGACAGTCAAAGCCGGCGCCCATGTTTGCACTGGTAGCCGGGATTTTAACCTTTATCATCATTCTGTCACCAGCCTTATGCAGCCTCGTATATCGTAGCCTGCAAGCTCGGTGCGCTTAAACTCATTAAATTCCTTCCCCGTCATCTCGGGCGTGAATACGGCGAACTCGTTTGCGTATTTCTCGCCGTCAAGGGTGATAACATTAAAGCCCTCGCGGCACATGGACGCACTGTCGGACGAGCCGCACAGACGAACGTAATAGCGGAAGCTCTGCTCGTCGGGATCCTTGAGATAGCCCTCCTCGCCGTCTGTCCAGCCGAGGATAATGTGTGTATCCTTATGCTTAACGATGTCTATTACATCCGACACCACCGCACTGGCAGTGGGGAGCGAGCCGGCACCTCTGCCGTAGAACATAACATCGCCCAACGCCTCACCCTTGACCAGTATTCCGTTGAATACATCGTCTATGCCGGCAAGGGGATGATCCTTCTTTAATATAACGGGGCATACCCGTGCGAATGCGCCGTTCTCGACACGCTTCGACATTCCCACAAGCTTGATAACGCCGCCGAACTCCGCAGCGTACTCCACATCCTCAAGGGTGATGCTTGTGATGCCCTCGGTCTCGATATCCTCGCTGTTCACATACTTTCCGAAGGCGAGGGAGGTCAGAATCGCAATCTTGCGGCAGGTGTCATAGCCCTCAACGTCCGCAGTGGGATCCTTTTCGGCATAGCCGTTTGCCTGCGCCCCGGCGAGAGCCTCCTCGAAGCTTGCGCCCTCCTTAATCATCTGGGTTAAGATATAGTTGGTGGTACCGTTTAAGATACCGATAATATCCGTAAGCTCGTTGGAAACCAGGCTCGAATACAGCGGACGGATAATCGGGATTCCGCCGCCCACGCTGGCCTCAAAGAGATAGTTTATATTCTTCTCGCGTGCGATCTTCAAAAGCTCGGTGCCGTGCTTTGCCACAAGCTCCTTATTGGAGGTGACAACGTGCTTGCCGGCGAGCAGAAGCTGCTTTGTAAATTCATACGCAGGCTTTGTGCCGCCCATAACCTCAACCACAAGACCAATCTCGTCATTGCTTAAAATGTCGTTAAAGTCCTTGGTAAAGCACTTAAAGCTGCTGTCGGGAAAGTCCCGAAGGTCGAGGATAGAGACAATCTCTATCTCCTCGCCGCAGCGTTTTTTAAGCGACTCCTGCGATGAGCTGATAATCTCGCCGACGCCGCTTCCGACAACGCCGTACCCCATTATTGCAATCTTCATCGTAAATCAATTCCTTTCATGAACTATCTGCGGACCCTGCACCGGGCAGGCCGGAAATCAGTCATTAAATTTATTTATAACCAGCCCGGTGACAAGCTTAGGCCAGAAATATGTAGATTTCTGCGGCATTTTCTCGTTTGCGAGGGCAACCTCGCGTATTTCCGAGATCTTTGTGGGATTTATCAGAAATGCGCACTGATAATCGCCGTGCTTTACCGCCTCAACCGCATCGGCGGCATCCCGCACATATGAGAGATTTTTCTGATTCCTCATATTTTCCATGTCGATGCCAAGGTGCTTCTCGAGGATCAGCTTGTGCAGAACCGTAACGTCCAGGCGGCTGTATGCCTCAGACTTGCCCTCGGTTGCCGCATCGGCAAGACTCAGATCCCTAAGCGTCAAAAGGTAGTAGTAATTTTCGCCGGTGTACAGCGCAAAAAGCTTTTCGTCAACAGTTTTCGACAGACGGTCGGTTATTATACTGGCATAATCACCCTCGGTGAAGTGTATCTTCGCCGCGGCGAAATCCTCGGTCAGAAACCCTACCAACAGAGTCTCGTCGAATCTGTCAACGTCCCGCACAAGGCGGTGAGTCGGAAATACGAAAAGTCCGCTGTTGGACATGGAAACCAGCATCATCATCACATAGTCATAATCCGCACTGCCGATCTCGGTACCCTCTGCCTCGTGACGCTCACGCCTGTAATTCAGAGCCGTCTCGTATCTGTGGTGGCCGTCGGCAATGAATAGCTGCTTGTTGGCAAAAAGTCGGCTTATCTTATCGGTGACGCTCTCGTCACTGACAATCCATATATTTTGACGAATGTTGTCGGCGGTCATGAACGAGATGTCCGGTGCATCGTCACTGTTCTCCTCGATAAGACGGGCAATCGTCTCCTCGTCATCGAGATACAGCGAGTATATGGGGCTTGTGTTTGCGCCCGTGGCACGCATGAGCTTAAGCCGGTCCTCCTTCGCCTTGGAGATAGTCTCCTCGTGGGGAAGAATGACGTTATCCGCAAACTCCCGAAGCTCCACCAGCGACATTATCCCCTTTAGGGAATGAGCCGGCTTTCCGTCGTTAAGCGAAAATATCTGCTCGTAAATATAGAATGCCGGTGCATCGTCACGGATGAGAACCTCTTCTTCGATCCATCGCCTCATGCTGTCGCCGCTCCTGGTGTAGCGGTTGTTATCCTCTGTATCGGTCACAAAATCCATGCCGTAATCGACACGGATAATGTTATATTCGTTTTTGTTGTATAATTCCTGCTGCTCTGCCTCGGAAATAATATCGTACGGCGGTGCCGTAACGTCGCCGAGGTTCGGAAACTTCGATATGTTGTACCTGAGTCCTCTAAACGGTATTACCTTTGCCATTTTTAAACTCTCCTCCGATTTATATAAATATTGCACTGCAATAATATATTTTATTTAGTCGTTTGTAAAACGCAAAAACCGAGTAAAATAGGGATATTTTAAAAGTTCATTTTGTATGTTTTCTCCGTTTGCCCCACACATTAGCATTGAACGTATTATAAATCCG
>CACXES010000109.1 GCA_902766745.1 uncultured Ruminococcus sp. | reverse complement strand
GAATCAACGTTTCTTTTTCCAATCGTAATAAAGAAAGAAGAGTGATTTTTATGACAGCTATTGAAATTTTAATTAGTATCGCATGTACCTTCTTCGGAGCATTCATGCTTGTATCAGGCATTAAAACAGTCGCGAAATGCAAGAGTAAAACCATCGGCACAATAACCGGCGTACATGAATCTGAGGGTAAAGACAGAGAGGGCTACCACACCACTTATTATTCGCCGGAATTTGAATATGAAGTCAACGGGCAAATCTATCACGGCATCGGAGATACCTCTTACGAACACTACAAAAAAATTAAAATCGGTGGTAATATCAAGGTGTTTTACAACCCCGAAAATCCGGAAGAGCATTTTACCAAAGGCGGTGGAATACTTACGATTTTTTTTGGTGCTTTTATGCTACTCATCGGTGTATCAGGTGTATTAATGTTTCTCAGCTCATTGAAAGCGTGACGCTATGCATGACATATTCTTTTTAGCTGTAGGTGTGATTCTTACCGGTATCGGCCTGCTTATGATTACGGCAAAGGTTTTGACTTACATACGCTTTACCCGGCAAAATGCCGGAAAGAAAAAAGGAGCGATTCATTACGAAAAGACGGATATTAAGCTTATTCGTAACCCTTGCAATGGTTATCGGATTATACGTGCCGATGACTATAAAAGCAGCATTGAACGAAATTTAAACCGACTACAACGTAGACACAGGTAAGCTGAATATAACCTTGCCCGCTTCGCCTGATACCGAGGTGTGGCTTTTAGCGGCTTCCTAAAATGAGGACGGGAGCTTAGAGGATATTAAAAAGCAGACGCTTGAGGCGGGAGCATCGGTTAATCAAGCGGTGGAGCATCTTATCCCGGCAAGCCGGGATAAGGTATTTCATTTGCAAGCGCAATAAGAGCGTGACCTTTATTCAAGGTTACGCTCTTTTTAGTGTGCCGGGATATCTGCTGGTTGCAAAAAGCAAACGACAGTGCTTCGAACACCTGAAATTCCCACATTGTCATTGACATAACGGTAATTTTTATAGAATTTCGCTATGTTTTATGCTATAATTTGTAATAGGCAATATAATTTATAAAATGTAGATGTTTATTATAATTATTGAGGAGGAAAAAATATGAAATTGAAAAAAACATTAATTGTGGCATATTGTGTAATTATTGCGGCTTTGGGAATCGCACTGACAGGTTGCAGTGACAGCAACAGCGGCAAATATGCTGACAGCCCATATGTGGGAACATGGATGGTTGATCATTACGAATATGAAGGCAAGGAATATCCGTACCCCGGCCTCTTAGAGTTTAATTTTAATGCGGACGGTACGTCTTCTTTGGAGGACGTCAGTGATACTGTTGAAGGCAAATGGGAACCTACCGAAGAAGGCTTGAAATTTGGGGATACCCAAGACGAATATAACATTATATATGAGGACGGAAAGCTGAAAATGGAGATGGAACACGAAAAGTGAACGATCATGGTGTACTTTTATAAGTATAAATAAATAATAGCCGGGCGACAAGAAATTTGAAAATGAACCGGAAGTTTTTTAGGGTAAAGGAGATATATAATGAGTGCAGAAGTAAAATGCAAAAAATGCGGTAATGTATCACAGAAAGGAAATGCCCACTGTGTATTTTGCGGTGAAGAATTGCCGACTGAAACGGAATCTTTGTTTGATAGAACAGAAAACAGTTCCGATATTGGCAGAAATGCTGACAATAATGGATATGTAACCGTTGAGCAAGGAAAAAATGAGCAGGAATGGAAATGTCAAGATATGTGCAGTCGAAAAATCCCCTAAATCTGAAACTATTTTAATTCTTCAACCGGCATAACCAATAATCCATTAGGAAACAAAAATCTGTCAAGGTCGCCAAGACGCTCTGTATTAACCTTGACAGATTTTTGTTTCCGAATATAATCTATGCCGTCGGTTGAAGAAAGACTATGCCACGGTCTTTTCACAGTTCCTTATACGGTATTCACTCGGCGGCAATTATCCCGGATTCTCGGTATATAGCCTTATCCTGTTATAGTATATAAAAATATACCTGAATACTATTGTTTTAACTTCTTCTCTTTCCATGCGATATGTCG
>CACXES010000108.1 GCA_902766745.1 uncultured Ruminococcus sp. | reverse complement strand
GCCCATTGCCCTGTTCCGACCTGCCGCTCCCGGTCGGCAATGTAATATTTTATACTTTTTGGAAGGTTATCCACAATTTTGCGTTTTTCATTTTACAATTCACTAAGGTTTTATTGGTAGTTTTTGTTTACTTGCGAACACATTTATTTTATATGCAAACCGCTCCGATGTCAAGTCCTTTTGAGACAATATTAAAAATTTTCGTTTCGTATATATTATATTGCCTGTCTGCACCTGTAATCGAAACAAATCCCGAACGCACTTTCGGCGTCGGGATTGTTTTGCATATTCAATTTTTGCCTTTATAGCTTACGCTTTGTTTACGGAACCAAAGAGCTCCATCTTTTCCTTAACGATTTCCTTTATGCCCTCGAAGCCCGGCAGCAGAAGCTTTCTCGGGTCAAAGCCCTTACCCTGAAGATCCTTGCCCTCTTCAATATACTTTCTTGTCGCCGCCTGGAAGTAGAGCTGGCACTCGGTATTTACGTTGATCTTTGCAACGCCGAGAGAAATTGCCTTCTTTATCATATCTGCAGGGATTCCTGTTCCGCCGTGAAGAACAAGCGGAAGATCACCGACAAGCTCCTTGATTTTTGCAAGGGCGTCAAAGTCCAGACCCTTCCAGTTTTCGGGGTACTTACCGTGGATATTTCCGATACCTGCCGCCAGGAAGTCAACGCCGAGGTCGGCAATTCTCTTGCACTCGTTGGGATCGGCAATCTCGCCTGCGCCGACTACTCCGTCCTCCTCGCCGCCGATAGATCCAACCTCCGCCTCAATGGACAAGCCGAGGTTATGGGCAACGTGTACAAGCTCTGTTGTCTTTTCAACATTTTCGTCAATCGGGAAGTGTGAGCCGTCGAACATTATCGACGAAAATCCCGCCTTAACGCACTTATAGCAGCCCTCATACGAACCATGGTCAAGATGAAGAGCAACCGGAACGGTTATACCCAAGGAATCAATCATGGCAGATACCATGGCCGCAACTGTGCCAAAGCCGGTCATATACTTGCCTGCGCCCTCCGAAACACCGAGAATAACCGGTGAATTATTTTCCTGAGCTGTCAAAAGCACTGCCTTTGTCCACTCCAGGTTGTTGATGTTGAACTGACCTACAGCGTAGTGACCTTCAACCGCCTTTTTTAACATTTCTGTTGCTGAAACTAACATTTAATTTTCCTCCGTTTTTATATAAAATTAATTTTATTCACAGGTTTATTTTTAATTAATCGGGAAATCATCACCGAGGTCGAAGCCAATGATATCCTGCCACGAGCTTATGACCTCACGGACTGTGTCCGTATCCCCAATCGCCATGACGGTATTCATATGCTCCGGGCAGGTAAGCTCCACAATCTCCGTCTCCCAGAACGTGTGAATGGGAACATCGTATACATGGTTTTCGCCGCAGAAGCCGCAGTTCAGCGCAACCTCATAGCTGCCCGAACCTCTGTTCGTTATGCTTACCGCCTCGATTCCGCACACGGGACAGCACACGCTGAACTCCGCCGCACCCGAGCAATCAAACACCTTTATTGTATTTTCCCGAGCCACACCGCATAATAAACAGGAATAGCCCAAAGTGGTATAATTTCTAACCTTCATAAGTTTCTAACCTTCATATATTTCTGATCTTTATCTCGGAACAATCAGTCTTTTTTTGTGCCGGCGTCTCCAAGACTTCTGTAATAGTAGTACAAATACTGCTGTGCATAGCCTGCATACGAACCGAATTTTCCCGCTACAAATTCGCGGATATTTTTATCCTCCACGCCGTACACATCGCTAAGTATACGCTTTATCCATACATCTGTCGGAAAAACCGAAAATCTTCCGAGCGAAAATAAAAGTATACAGTCCGCAACCTTTCCGCCGACTCCCTTTATTTTCATAAGTGTTTTCTTCGCCTCATCATCGGGCATGGCGGCAACCGCCCGAAAATCCACCTCGCCCGATGCGGCTTTCTGTGCAGCATCGAGTATGTACTTATCACGGTAGCCTGCGCGGAGCGGTGCCAAATCCTCCGTTGAGAGAGCGGCAAGCCGCTCCGGCGTCGGAAAGGCGTAAAACGTTTCGTCGCCGTCGGATATTTCGTCACCGTACAGCTCACACATGGTTTCAATTATCTTTTTTATCCTCGGAATATTATTGTTTGCCGAAATGATAAACGATACCGTAGTCTCCCATAAGCTCTGCTTTAAAATGCGTATTCCCGAGCCGAAGTCAATGCACGGCTTGAGCGTATCATCCGTCTCAAGCAGCGTATCCATTATTTGTCCGTAATCAATATCCAGTGCGAAATACGAACGCCAATACTCCTCATCCTCATCGGGGCAAATTATCTCTCTGCCCTTTACACGGCAGATTTTTCCGTCCGAAATCCCCGTGTAAACACCGTCATCTGCACGGTTCCACCTGAAGCATTGTCCGCACTCAAAGGTGTCGACGGGGTCAAACGGACATACACTGTCGATAATCACGCTCAACCCTCACTCCCCTCTATATTACGCTCTTTTTCGGAGAGCTTATAGGACAGCCTCATAAGACTGTCGGACAGATGGACGTTCTCCACAGCGACATCCGCAGACGGTGAAAGCTCTGTATACGAAAAGTTCAAAAAGGCTTTTATTCCGTAGGAAATAAGCTCCTCCGCAACCCGACGCATCGCCGACTTCGGCACGGCAAGTATCGCCATCTGAGGCTTGTTTTCCGCCATAAAGCTTTTAACCTTGGAATATGGCATTACCTTATGCCCGCCGATATCCATGCCCTCCTTTGCAGGGTCGGAATCGAAAATCCCGATAAGCGAAAAACCGCGGGATTCAAACTTTGTGTTCACGGCAAAGGTTCGCCCCATATTACCGGCACCCACAAGTATCGCCTTATAGCCGCAGTCAAGTCCGAGTATCTTTGAGATACTTTCCTTTAAATACTTCACGTTATAGCCGTAGCCCTGCTGACCAAAGCCACCGAAGCAATTCAAATCCTGTCTTATCTGTGATGCGGTGACGTTCATTTTTTCGCTTAAATCCCTTGATGATATACGTTCGATACCGATGTTCTCCAGCTCCGACAGGTATCTGTAATATCTCGGGAGACGATTTATGACCGAGGCCGATACCTTCTTGTTCATAACAACACCTCTCTTTAACCTGCCTGTTCAGGCGGCTTAAAGGCTTGCCGCAAGCCTCTCGTTGACCGCCAGCAAAAATTCCTCTGTGTTGACCTTCCTCTTGTTCTCAAGCTTAGAGAGCAAATACAAATCACCGGTCATTATGCCGTCCTCAATCGTGGAAATCGTTGCCGCTTCAAGCTTATCGGCGAAGGTGCACAAATCATTCAGGCCGTCAAGCTCACCTCTTTTGCGCAGAGCGCCTGTCCATGCAAAGAGGGTCGCCACGCTGTTGGTCGAGGTTTCCTCGCCCTTTAAATGCTTGTAATAATGTCTCTGAACCGTACCGTGAGCCGCCTCGTATTCATAGGTTCCGTCCGGGGATACCAGAACAGACGTCATCATTGCAAGGCTTCCGTATGCCGTGGCAACCATGTCCGACATAACATCGCCGTCATAGTTCTTGCACGCCCAAATATATCCGCCCTCGGAGCGCACAACTCTCGCAACCGCATCATCTATCAGAGTATAGAAATACTCGATACCGGCAGCGGCAAACTTGTCCTTATACTCCTTCTCGAAAATCTCGGCGAAGATATCCTTGAAGCGGTGGTCATACTTCTTCGATATGGTGTCCTTTGTCGCAAACCAAATATCCTGCTTTGTGTCTAAGGCATAGTTAAAGCAGCAGCGCGCAAAGCTTTCGATTGACTTATCTATATTATGAAGTCCCTGTATGATACCGGAGCTTCCGTCAAAATCGTGAATGAGCTGTCTTACCTCGTTTCCGTCCCTGTCGGTGCAGACAAGCTCACACTTCGAGCCGTCCGGAACCTGCATCTCGGTGTTCTTGTACACGTCGCCGTATGCGTGACGGGCAATGGTGATAGGCTTCGTCCAGGTGGGAATATACGGGGTTATGCCCTTGACGATGATAGGCGCACGGAAAACCGTACCGTCCAAAATCGCACGGATAGTACCGTTGGGTGACTTCCACATTTCCTTAAGGTTATACTCCTTAACACGGTCAGCGTTGGGAGTGATGGTCGCACATTTAACGGCAACGCCGTATTCCTTCGTTGCGTATGCCGAGTCAAAGGTGACCTTATCGTCCGTTTCGTTTCTGTGTTCTAACCCTAAGTCATAGTATTCCGTCTTTAAGTCCACATACGGAAGAATGAGAATATCCTTTATCAGCTTCCATATGATTCTTGTCATTTCATCTCCGTCCATCTCGACAAGAGGGGTTGTCATCTTTATCTTATCCATTTATATCTCTCCTTTCACAGCCGTTTCGGTTTATGCGTTTTCCTTTGTATAATTGAGCAGTCCGCCGGCAATCAGCATTTCTCTCTGTCTCTGCGACAAATCCAATCTTACCTCAAAGTCAAAGCCTGCGGTAACGTCACTGACCTTAACCGTGTCGGAATTTTTAACCGCATCAATCAGGTTGGAAATTTTAAGCTCATCCATCTGACTTACTCTGTCATAGTCCGATTCATTTACAAAGGTCATTGGTATAATCCCTGCGTTAATGAGGTTCGCCATGTGTATTCTCGCAAAGGATTTTACGATAACCGCCTTAACGCCTAAGTAAAGAGGAGCCAAAGCCGCATGCTCTCTGGACGAGCCCTGTCCGTAGTTTGAGCCGCCCACAATAACGCTGCGTTTAAGCTCAAGTGCTCTGTCGTGGAACTTCTCGTCACATACGGCGAAGCAGTATTCCGAAATCTTCGGAATGTTGGAGCGCAGAGGCAGAATCTTTGCACCTGCGGGCATAATATGGTCGGTAGTAATATTGTCACCCACCTTAAGGCTACACTTTGCATCAATTTCGTCCGCCATAGGCTCCGATACCGGGAAGGGCTTGATGTTCGGTCCTCTCAGCACCTCAACCTTGTCCATATCCTCCTCCGATACAGGGGGAACAACCATATTGTCATTAATCGTAAATATCTCCGGCAGCTTAAACTCGGGCATATCGCCGAGTGTTCTCGGGTCGGTAAGCACACCGCTCAAAGCGGAAACCGCAGCAACCTCGGGAGATACAAGGTAAATCTGACCGTCCTTGGTACCGGAGCGGCCTTCGAAGTTTCTGTTAAACGTACGGAGGGATATACCGCCGGAATTGGGGGACTGACCCATGCCTATACACGGGCCGCAGGCACTCTCCAAAATTCTTGCGCCGGCATCTATCATTGTACCCAATGCACCGCAGTCAGCAAGCATATTAAGCACCTGCTTGGAGCCGGGAGCAATCGCCAACGATACGTCCGGGTTAACCGTCTTTCCCTTTAAAATATGCGCAACCTTGAGCATATCCAAAAGCGATGAATTTGTACATGAACCGATACAAACCTGGTCGATTTTCATAGGTCCGATTTCCGATATTGTCTTTACGTTATCCGGCGAATGCGGACAAGCCGCCATAGGCTCAAGAGCGCTCAGGTCGATTACGACCTCCTCGTCGTATACTGCGTCACTGTCGGCAGACAGCGGCGTGTAATCCTCCTCACGGCACTGCGCCTTAAGGAATTGTCTTGTTACCTCGTCCGATGGGAAAATTGATGTGGTCGCACCAAGCTCTGCACCCATATTGGTGATTGTTGCACGCTCGGGAACCGAGAGTGTGGAAACGCCTTCGCCGCAGTATTCGATTATCTTTCCTACGCCGCCCTTGACAGACAGCCTGCGGAGTACCTCGAGGATAACGTCCTTCGCCGCAACCCAGGGGCTGAGCTTTCCCTTAAGCTCCACCTTAACTATTTTCGGACAGGTTATGTAATATGTACCGCCGCCCATGGCAACGGCAACATCCATGCCGCCCGCACCGATGGCAATCATTCCGATACCGCCCCCGGTGGGGGTGTGGCTGTCGGAGCCGATCAACGTCTTTCCGGGAATCCCGAAGCGTTCGAGATGAACCTGATGACAGATTCCGTTTCCGGGTCTTGAAAAATATATTCCGTGCTTCTTGCAGACGCTTCCGATAAAACGATGGTCGTCGGCGTTTTCAAAGCCGTTCTGCAGAGTATTATGATCGATATACGCAACCGATTTTTCGGTCTTGACCCTGGGGACGCCCATTGCTTCAAATTCGAGATACGCCATGGTACCTGTTGCATCCTGCGTCAATGTCTGGTCAATTTTTATTCCTATTTCCTCTCCGGCAATCATCTTTCCGCTGACAAGATGCGCCTTAAGGATTTTCTGTGCGAGTGTCATACCCATTTTTAAAGTCACCCTTTCGTATAACAAATTATATATACATTTATATTTTATCCTACTGTTAAATTATTGTCAAGTAAAGACGGATAAAAGTTATAAAATTTCTTCGGCGAATTATTGACATTTTACACAAAAATCAAAGTATACGGTCGATTTTTCGCCGCACACTTTGAAATATCGCCTACAAAAGCCCGCCTACAAAAGCTCACCCAAAGCCGCTCCCTCCTGCTTCGGAAGATGCTCTACCAGCATAGAAAACATCTGAAGTTCCCCGGTGAAGTTCTCCTTTGCGCGAATCTCCGCATATTTTTTGCACTGGGCAAGAGATATTTCTATCTCATCTATAATATCCGTTCTCAGCGTAACTCCTGCCCAAAGGCGGTTTTTATACCATACATCGCCGAGCCTGTTTATAAGTCCCCCAATCTCGTCCCAGTTATCCTTTAAAAGCTCCTCCTGTATGCGTCCGCTGATTTCGAGTGCCTCGGTGCTGAATTTGTTTATCCTGACTATGTGTAATGCTGTAAACCCCGTCAGAATCACAATCACAAGTGCCACAACAATCAATCTTTTCATTTTCCGTCACCCTCCTTCGGGATTAAAACTACCTTCCCCGTATTTTCCTCAAAGCTTAAATAAAACACATCCCTAACGCTTTTCAGCCCATGCTTCCTTAGCTGTATGCGAAGCCAGTCACGATTCAGGCCGAGGTGCTTCATACATTCGTAAACCGGCGTACCGTTATCGACAATTATATAGCTCAGCCGCACCGGACTCGGCTTTAAATTCAGCATCTCCGCCGTGACGGGCGACTTCTCCTGCTTCGGAATAACGCTCACATTTCCGTTTGTCTCCATTATGATAAACTCCACATCGCTCAGGCTGCAGACACCGTTTCCGCGAAGCTCCTCCATTATATCCGCCACATTGAACCTCTGCTTCATCATCTCGCTTTGGATAAACCTTCCGTTTTTAAAGAATGTGCTGGGTCTTCCGTAAAGAATTCTGCGGACAGACGTACTCCTGTACGCCATATACGAAAGCAGGACTTCAAGTGCCATCAGTATCAGTATTGCCGCCACATTTGTCAGCAGCGGAACCTCGATATTGGTAATCGGCATTGCCGCAATGTCGGATATGATAATCGTGACAACAAGCTCCGATGCCTCAAGCTCTCCTATCTGTCGCTTCCCCATAATTCTGAGGGCACCGACAACAAAAATATACATTATAAGGGTTCTGATAATCGTAATAATCAAAATATGTTCCTCCGATTCGCAATATAGCAGTGCACGGCATTTATTTTTATCAGTACAGTGTAAAAATATTCATTATACTTTGCATACATTTACGCCGCAGCGGCAAAAATAAGCCTTAACATCACTTATTCAAAAACGGACGGATACTATCATGCTTCAAGTCGGAAACAGTATTATAATAAACAATGACGATATACGCGAGAGAATGGCGGCAGGCAGGTCCGACAAGGTTATTCTGACCTGTGGTCTGAAGCTTAATTCAACGGTCACCGCATCGAGCATAAGCGACCTCGGCTTTACCTTCTGTCTTCAGCGCTCTCTGATAACCTTAAGCCGCCGCACGGTTCCGCCGCAGGAATTTAACGTCAGACAGAGCGGCAGCCGCAGCCTCTTTGAGCTGCTTTCGATCGTGACCGCAATGCTGCTGTGCGATGTCGATACAAAAGATATCGAGCAGATTGTGTTCTAATTTTTAAACAGCGGAATATAATTTTACAGTAGACCCGAAATATCCCTTTACCCATGTGACAGGAGTGAATAATAAGTGGAAAACATATATTACGAAAACAACAAGGTCCTCATTGCCGGGACCGTAGACAGTGAGCTGACATTTTCACATATGATATACGGAGAAAAATTTTACTTATTCCGTCTCAAGGTACCGAGACTCAGTGATAACTTTGATTTTATAAATATAACCATATCGGAACGGTTCTTCCCGTACCTTCGTCCTGCCGAGGGTGACCTGGTGGAAATTCACGGGCAGTTTCGCTCCTATAACAACTTTTCAGATCAAGGAAGCCGCCTCGTCCTCACGGTGTTTGTAAAGAGCATCGACTATGTCACATCGGTGGATGAGCTTCAAAATCCGAACCGCATATTCCTGAACGGCTTTGTGTGCAAGCCCCCGATTTACAGAACAACTCCGTTCAAGCGCGAAATTTCGGACATCCTCCTGGCGGTTAACCGCTCCTATAACAAATCCGACTACATCCCCTGTATCGCCTGGGGGAGAAACGCCAAGTTCGCCGAAAGCCTTGACGTCGGCGAAAATCTTAAGATCTGGGGGCGGATTCAGAGCCGCGAATACCGCAAGAAAATAGGCGAGGACGAATACGAAACAAAGGTGGCATTCGAGGTATCTGTGTCCAAGCTTGAATTCTCCGACGGATCGTGCGAAGCTGATTTTTAAGCCGCAGCGCAAGCTTTATAATATACCGATTTTGAATCTCTGAATTAAATAATAGGCAGTCCGCCTCCGCAAATCGGAGACGGACTGCCTTTTATTTTTGCATTTTGACGTAATAGCCGGGCTTTTTCCCCGTAACCTTATAAAATGCCTTATAGAAATTTGAGGAGCTGTTAAAGCCGCACTCCATGGCAATGTCAAGCTTGGTTGCATTCGTGGTTTTCAAGAGACGTATCGCCGTTTCCACCCGTTTTATTGTTATATACTCCCACGGCGACACACCGTTGAGCTTTTTGAACACACTTGAAAAGTATGCCGGACTGAGCGCCGCCTTTTCGGCTATCTCGTCAAGGGTCAGCGGTCTGCTCAAATTATCGTTTATATACTTGAGCGCAAGCTCCATAAGCGGAATCGCCCCGGGAAGCCCTGAACATTCGGCATTGTCGTCTATATAGCCGTAGCTCCGCACGATTGAGATAAGCATATCGAACAGCTGATACCTTACAATTGTGGAATAGCCTTCGCGCTTATCCGAAAGCTCCTGTGCCAATGCGTGTATTTTTTCATATATAATATGCGTTTGCGGATTTTGACGGTCAATCCTGTTTTCGTAGCTGTCCGAGCGTGCAAAAAGGATTTTCAACGCTGTCAAATCCTCGGTATTGCTCCACAAAACTCTCGGGTCAAAGTGGATGTTTAAAACCCTGAACTCGGTTTTAATATCTGTTATGCAATGCACCTCATCGCCTCTGAACATAAACACGTCTCCGCATCGAAAATCATATTCCCGGTTGTTTACCGCATATGTTCCGCTTCCGGATAACACGGCGGACAGCTCGCACTCGGTATGGTGATGCTCTCTGTATCCGCGCTTTCCCACCGGCGCAGTCGAACAGAACGATTTTATCAAAATTCTTCCGGATGAATCCGGCAAACAGTTTTCATTGTATCTCATATAAAGATCTCTCCTCCGCTGTACCGCTTTTCTTTGTCAATCGTAAAATAGTGGACATATTCCGTAATAAAGTGAATGAAATACAAGCATGGCTATGCTATATTATAAAGTAAGAGACATGGAATGTCAAGTGTATATCAGGAGGATAAAACAGTGAATCAAAATCTGAACGAAAAAATATCGGAGAATGTAAACGTATGCTCATCACCGTCCGAGCTTAAAATAACGGACATTCGTGTGACAAACATCAACGGTGCTCCCAAGCACTGCCCGCTGATTAAAATATACACCAATCAGGGGCTTATCGGCTACGGCGAGGTCAGAGATGCATCAAGTGCCACCTACGCTCTCATGCTGAAATCAAGACTTGTGGGTGAAAACCCCTGTAACGTCGATAAGCTTTTCAGGCGTATAAAGCAGTTCGGCGGTCACTCCCGTCAGGGCGGCGGCGTATCGGGTATTGAAATTGCCCTTTGGGACTTGGCAGGCAAAGCGTGGGGTGTTCCCCTCTGGCAGATGCTGGGCGGAAAGTTTCGTGACAAGGTTCGTATGTACTGCGACACCGATGTTGACGGAAAGCACACAGGTACGGATATGGGTCACGCCTTAAAGGCGAGAATGGAGCAGGGCTTCACCTTCCTTAAGATGGATCTCGGAATTGAGCTTATGCTGGACGAGCCGGGATGCTTGAACTCTCCTCTCGGATTTTTAGAGGATATAAAGAAGTATTCCATGAAGGCGATCAACCACCAGAAGGGTTCTATCGATATGGACATGATGCTCGGCAAAAACTATGAGGTATTTACTATTCCTCACCATGCAACGGGTATTCATCTGACACAAAAGGGAATGGATTACCTTGAGGATTATGTAAAACAGGTCAGAGCTGTTATCGGCTATGAGGTTCCGCTGGCGATAGACCATTTCGGACACATTTGCATTGAGGACTGCATTATGTTCGCAAAGCGTCTCGAAAAGTATAATATTGCGTGGATTGAGGACATAGCACCTTGGCATTACACCAAGCATTTTGAAAAAATTTCCCACGCAGTGAACGTTCCCATTTGCACAGGCGAGGATATATATCTTGCGGAGAATTTTGAGCCGCTCATGAGCTGCGGCGGCGTTTCGGTTGTGCATCCCGACATTCTGACCGTGGGCGGTGCGACGGAGATGAAAAAGCTCGGAAATATGTGCGACAAGTACGGTGTTGCCATGGCGATTCACATGGCGGAAAGTCCGATCGCCTGCATGGCGGCAATTCACGCGGCTGCGGCAGTTCAGAACGTTCTGGCGGTTGAATTTCACTCGGTTGATATTCCCTGGTGGAATGACCTTGCAATCGGAATAGACAATCCTCTGTTCAAGGACGGATTTG
>CACXES010000107.1 GCA_902766745.1 uncultured Ruminococcus sp. | reverse complement strand
TGCGCTAACGCGCATTGAAACTTTCTTCAGGTTGTGAATTTGGTGTGGAAGCATATGTATTTTAAAATACTTGCGCTAACGCGCATTAAAAAAAGCCTGTATATGTCAGGATCACTCCCGACATATACAGGCTTTAAGCTTTATTAATTTATTTTAGTAATCAAGTCCTTTTATTATCAATTCATCATTAGCTTTATTATTAACCTCGCTGTCCTCTTCCTCGGCTTTACTGCTCATAAGCCGATACATCAAATCTGTATTCACCTCCGCAGCTTTGAATGCATAAATCAAGCTGTCCTTGTAATGTATATTCAACGCCAAGTCACTCAGCTTTTCGCACAGCTTCTTTTCGCCCGAATGCGCCAAGGCTCTTATTGCGCACGAGCTTGTGTATTCCCTCCCTCCGGAGGCTTTAAATCCCAAAATTTCAGGTTCGATAACGCTGTATGCAAGCCTGCCGAGGCGATGCCTCTGCTCGGCTGTCCAATACTCAGCAAGACTGCATGACAGGTTGAAAAGAATCTGCTTAAAATATTCGTTATTGCAGGTCATGAGATACGATAATATCGGCTCCGCAAAATCCTCCGGGTTTCCGCATTCCTTTATAATCGACTCACTCATGCTGATATCCTCTCTGATATTTTTTGACTGTCCTCCTTTTTTATTCACCTTTCCTTTGTTGTTTTTTAATGCGTCACATAGGTTCTTTATATTTGAAATTTCGTTTGCGGCTATAAGCTTTGTACCGCTTCTCGGTACAATTTTGGCGGCTTGAGCCCTCTCTCCGCCGTCACCGAAGCACAGCATGACATTGCCCTTTTCTATCACATCCATCCCCATATCGTCTGCGCTTGTCCATGCCTCAATGGTGATAATCTGACTTTTGCTTATACCGAACCTTATGGACACAGGCGTCTGACGCTTATAGCTGCGCTTAAACTTAATCGTTCCGCAGGCAATCGTTTTATACGAATTTCTGCCCGACTGCTCCTTGAGCGGTACACTCAGCATATTTTGGTTTGCGTTGATTGAAAATCCCGTCATTACCTCTGACATATAAGGCAGCTCTCGCCCGGCGCTGCACAGCTGCTGTACCGCTCCGCCCTTTAAGCCGAGGTATATATCGTTATTTAAGATGCTTCGTCCCGTTGTTATACATCTGTCCGCTACCGATATACCGTCTGTCTCCGGCAACTCATTCGGCATACGGAATCTTTTAACGGCGTTTGCATTCTTGTGCAGATAATAGTGATAAACCGCCGCACCCATCGCAACAGACCTATCCGGGTCGGAAACGGATATGGGTCTGAAGCCGAAAAGACTTTCCAATCTGTCCTGTATGAGATATAGCTTGGACATTCCTCCGTTTAAAATCACAGCGTCAATCCTGACATCGTCACAGCCCTGCTTATCTGCCGCTTTTTTCATTACGTCCAGCAATGGATAAACAATGTTGTATGTATCGCTTACGGCGTCAAGCTTTTTGTAATCCGACAGCTCCAGGCCGTAGCCCATAAGCGGACTTACTATCTCCTCAAACTCATCTCTCGTGAACACATCATCGTAATAATAGCCTCTCCCCGACACAGCATCCACATGGTATTCCATGGTGTCATTTTTCTCTTTGCCGAGCTGCTTTAATTCAAAATACCTGTTGCTTATATCGCACTTCAAGCCCTCTGCCGCAGTCAGCAAATGCGGTCTTACCGTTTCGTCCTTTTCAATCTGTTTAAGTATCTCCGGTGAACCGCATGCCGAATCCGTATATCTTTTGTACATTTCATCTGCAATGACGCCGTCAAAGTCATCTCCGCCCAGCCTGGTATATCGGCTTATCGCAATGGGGGATGTGTTAAGGATGCCGGGATTTTCGGCATCACGCTCTACATCGTGAATTGTTATATCAAGCGTGCCGCCGCCTATATCGAAGACCATAACCCGCTTCTTTTCCGAAAAGTCAATTCCGTTTTCATATTCACCGTTTTGAAACTGGTTTATCAGGTCATATATAACAGCCTCCGGCTCGGACAGGATAATGTCATCGTTAAATGTGCCGTTCTCATTCCTGACATTTATGCCGGCAAGCTCAGCCGCCCTAAAGGTTGCCTCACGCATGGCGGAGTTAAAGCTGGCGGGAACGGTAATAACGGCGTCCTCTATGTCCTCCATGTAATAGTCCTTCGCCGCATTGAGCATATGCTTCAGTATTCTCGCCGAAACCTCCTCCGGGGTCTTGTCCGGAATATCCTCTGCAAGGCCGCTGACCTGCTTTTGTCCCATTTGACTTTTGATTGACTTTGCCACAAGCCACGGCTTTACATTGTATTGGTTCTTTGCAAAATCTCCGACTATCGGGTTGTATCCGCCCTCTCTGTCATGGCGGTAATACACACACGACGGAAGAAGCTCCCTCGAATCCGAGCCTAAAATCCCGTTAACACCGTTCGCATTGGTATGACGTCTGATTTTCATTACCGGGCTGCTTACCTTACCTCTTGCGGTGCTTATTGTTGCCAGTGCCGAGTTGGTTGTTCCCAAATCTATTCCCACGCATAAATCATTGTGATTAATCTTTCCCATATCCTTAATCCTCCACTTCCTTTAATCCGGGATTTGATATAACTATCTGCTTATCTCCTATTATCCATCCGGGGGAAATTACTTCAGCCGTTTTCACGTCATCGTCATCTGTAAACGGACTGCCCTCGTAATTGTATCCGTCAATTTCATCCGCCTTGACTTTTATAACGCTTCCCACCTCAAGCATGGGCATTATGCCGCAGTCGCCCACAAACTGAAGGATTCTTCTGACCAGTATAGGCAAGGACTTTATCTCTATCGGAATCGTTCTCTTTTCCCGCCTTATGGCAGAGATGCCGCGCTGCGCCTGAAGCAGAACGTCCAAAATATACCCGTACTTCGGCGAATTGAGCATTGATATAAGCTTAACGCTCTCCTCTGCCCGACATTCCTCAAGACGGCTGTCAAACTCGTTTTGCAGTCTTTCGAGCATCAGCTCTTTCCGATTAAGATTGGTTTCAAGCCTTAGTATCTCTTGTTCGTATTCCTCGCTTGATGCATACTGCTTTTTGACGCTTCTGCTCTTCCTTTTATCAACCTTAATAATATCCGCTATCGCATTGAACGTGTCCTTTGCATAATCTCGGTTCAGTTCAAAAAGCATATCATGGCAGGGAAGTGCCGCCAACTCCGGAGCTGCTTCAAACATAGATATAAGCGCTATTCTTTCAAATTGTCTTGATTTTGTTTTTATTATACGACCGTCGTTTTCTTTCATCCGTCTTTCGATTTCATCGCACTTTTCGCTGTCCCCGCGCAAGGCATCCAAAACCAGCGCCGCCGCATCGTTCGCATCGTTAAAGACCGCTTTCCTGAATGACGGGTTATTCATATACATACCGCCAAATATTCTGATAATATCGTCCCCGTTATAGCTCGTACCGAAAACGCTGTTGCACCTTTCGGCACAGACCCTCAGCTGCATATTCGGATCTTGGCAATAAACGGCGATTACCTCATTTTCATCGGCAAAGCTTTTATTCATTTTGCGTGAATTTTCAACAACAATACCTGATATTATTTCCAATCTTTCTTTACTGATAAATCTCTCCATTTTCCCTTTACCTTTCATTATATTATATTAAATTATTTTTTACACTTTTAAAATATATGATGATTATTCTCCGGCTAAAATCCGAAATAATTTTATTGAATAATTGCCCAAAGCCCTGTTCCGACCTGCCGCTCCCGGTCGGCAATGTAAAAATTATTTCGGATTATTTATTTTACAATCATCCGGTTATATCATATACACATCGTCATTTTCCGGATAGATAAGCGATATGTCCGCTCCGCGTTCTCTGCGGATTTCCAACGCCATATAGCGTCTGTCGTAATATTCAGGCGTATATCCCGTATGAACGATAAAAGCAGTTTTGGGATTAACTCTGTAAATCAATTCCTTTGTTTCGGGATATGATGCGTGCAGAGTAAAATTAATACCATAAGTTTTGGCATAGCCGTTCAGAACATATCTGTCGGATATATATACCCCATTTTTAAAGGAAGAATTAGGTATAGGTCTGCAATACCTGCCGAGTACCGACCTTCCCATTGCTTCAAGCCGCTCCCCAAGCTTCCATATCGAATCGTCAAGATAAATACTTTTGGCACTCATACGTCCGCTCTCCATTTCGTCATTGAAAAGCTTAGCTATTTCAAGGCCCTTGGTCAGCTGCGTAATATTAATCCCGACAATATCTTCCGACAAGAGGCATCTGTGCATTTTTACCAGCCGCCTGCCTTGAAAGTTATGTGTATACGTCGGATTTACTGCATGAGTACCGCATACTATCATTGTGTCCGCAGATATGTTCTTCGGAACAACATACCCGTCCGCCAACGGAGTCGGTTGCTTTGCGAAGTCTCCGGTATATAATATCCGATGATTTTCCGTTTCAATCAATATCATTGCCGCTCCCGGTATGTGTCCGGCTTCATAAAATGTTACCTCAAATTTCGGGAGCCGAATTGTTTTTGCGTATCCTGTGCCGATTATGCTCTCCAGTACATTTTCCGCCATAATTTCCTCACGCTCAACCAAGGTGCGTGACTGCATCCTTAAATATCGGCCGCCTTTATCCCAGATAAGATGATTTGCGAGTATTTTGCTCTGTTCTGTTGCGTATATCGGGACGTTCGGTGCCACTGCGTGAAACTGCGGAAGATGGCCTATATGGTCAAAGTGACTGTGCGATACCAAAACGGCATCCAGCTCCGATAAGGAATCCAAGTATTTCAGCAAGACGTTAAGGTTCGGTCCGGATGCAACTCCACCCTTAGAATCGCTGCCGCAGTCAAGCAGAATATTGCAGCCGTCAACCCCGATATAATAACAGCTTGCCCCATGCCATTGCCCTCCGCCGAGAGCGATAAATTTAATTTTGCTGCTCAAAGACAGACCCCCTTTCATATTAATTATAATTTTAATTTTCTTTTTCTTAATGTCTGCGACGTGTGAATCGCCTTTGCGATAATCAGTGCCGTCACAAAAACCGAGAAGGCAACCACGCATTGCGAAAAGGTGCCGCTTTGTATTGCATTTCCGTTAAATATTCTGCGCGAAAGCACGAGAATCAGCAAGGTTTGCAGCCAGGTTATGAAGCAAATAAGACGAAGATTCTTTGTGTATGCTCTTTTGTAGAATTGCTTTGAATTGCAGGTTATGTTCAGCGGCGAGGCTGTATATTCAACCGTGTAAATGGAAATAATCTCCAATATAAAATAAAAGGAGATAATAAATCATGACACAGTTGAATGAAC
>CACXES010000106.1 GCA_902766745.1 uncultured Ruminococcus sp. | reverse complement strand
TATCCTGCCGTACGGAAAAAGCCAATTATATTATTAACAATTGTTTAGAAGATTATTCTATTTACACGGTTTGCGCAACACTCCCTTTTATCCAGGCACTCCAGTATATATTCGATATGCCCGCTATCTACAGAATTAAACCTTTCTTTGACCTGCTCTATCGGATGGCTGTCGCTTGCGATGGTAATGGTTTCTCTTTTGGAGCAAAGCACCTCAACCATAAGATTTACGATTTCATCAATCATAGCGTGTTTTGTTGGAAATTTTTGCAGAAGGATATCATACTCAATGTTGTCTTTAACCTCCAATTCCTTTAATTCTATTTCAGACATACTAAAACTAATCTTATGTTTTGATTGGATAGGATTGGATTTGATATTACTAAATAAAATATTATTATTTTCTTTTTTGCTTATTATAGTATTATATGCATCCTTGGTTTCCACTGATGGATTATCCAGTTCCGGAAAATCCTGTTCTGGATAATCCTCTTCAGGTATTTCCTGATGAGAAAGAGCCGTGTCAGGTAATTCCCCACACGGCTCTTCATTACTTTGTTCAATTGTTTTGCAAGGTTCTTCAAAAACCTCATATTCCCATTTTGTTATTCTGCCATCTGCTCCACGAGTTTTAGTTCTTATTACATATCAAACTTATATACTTTAATACATTTCTTTGTTATTAACTTACTTATTGTTTTTCTTATATACTCTTTTCCATATCTTAATTTATATATTTCTTCTGTCTGTATCTCTCCTGCTAATCCTATTATGCTTACTATTTTATATTCTATTGTCTGCTTTTTAATCATATCTGTTTTTGCTCCTTCTACTTATTTTTATCCAATCTTCTTATTTACGGTCTAATTTTTTTGAAGAAAAAGCCGTAAAAAGCCCGATATTACACTGTTTTTCCCATGTCACAAAAAAATGCCGCAAAATGACCGTTTTGTGATACGGTTTTTGCGGCATTTTCATGCTGTTTTAATGGTTTAAAAAGAATTCTGAAAAGCACTTTTCGGGCATTACATAAACCTTTGTGTGGTTGTAATCTCCTTCAGACGAAATCTGACAAAGGCTCAAATAATCGTCACGGTCATCTCTGACAACGAAAGGTGCGATTGCATCAATTATCTGTTTTACTTCCTTGTTGTCATGGTCACCACGGGGAATGGTTTTGTTATTTTTGTCGTAAATAAATTCGATACACATCATTGCTTTTTCTTTTAGAAAGAAGTTTTCTTTCTTTGATGCTTTATCCATTGCAAAAAATAACGGCTCAAATAAATATTCCGATTTTGCTTTCTTTTTAGTAGGCAAAATCATCGGCAAGGTTACCTCCAGAACGCCATTCGTTTTCTGTACTGTTATACCCATACTGTCGGCACATTTGCATATTACTTCATTTCGCGGTTCACGTTTTAAGTTCGCCAGAATGTCGCGAAGATTACACATAAAACATTCTGCACTGTATTCAAGCTCGTGATAATCTTCGTCTGCTATCATGCGCTCAAACTTGCCAACATAATTCATAAGAGTTTTTACATCATCCTGTGGCATTGATGTATGATTTTTGAACTTTTCTAAATCCTTTTGGATTTGTTCAAAATCCATTTCGGGTTTTACTTTACTTGTATCAATTTTTCTATAGATCATATTGTTTGCCTCCTTATTATTCAAATACAATTTGTTTCTTTAAATACAGATTCACTATTGCCTCAAGAACTTCTGTTTTACATTTTGAAAATCTTGTGTTGTTCCCAAGGATATCTGTATCCTCGTGTTCGTCATAAGCAAGTGGAACAATATCATCTTCAGACTTTATATCCCACAAACCTTTATCACTAATACGGATAAGCTCTGCTCCTGAAACCTTAAGCCTTTTAGAAAAGCAGACAATTTGTTTTTCAAGGCCTTTAAGGTCAAAATCTGCCGTTGCCTCTCTACACTTATCAATAGGCACTCCATCAATAAGCATACATCCGAATATCATTGCTTTCTTGAATGCGCTTACTGTTCCAAGCGGCACCACATATAAATCCTTTAAAAGATTATAAAGTGCGTCTGCGGCAAGATAATCTGACTTTGATACAACAAGCCCTCTGGTATTTAAGCGATAAAGAGTCTGCTCAAATGACATCTCGCTATCAATTCCATACTTTTTCATTCTTCTGTCAAATTCTTTTTCAAGTGATTCTTTATTTAAGATTTTCCAATTAAGACTTGTCCACAAAATGAATTCACTTTTTGAAATTGCTTTCTCTTCACCATCGCCCACGATGAGTGGCTCACCATTTCTTACTACCAATTTTCCTTTTGTAACTAAAAATTCTACCATTTTTACATTCCTCCTGATTTTTACATTTTCTTACAGTTTGAAAACAACAAAAAAGACGCCGCAAAGGGCGTCATATCGGCGTTTCTTCGGTTTTTTTGCAGCGGAATGTTTGTCCGTTTTTTCCTTGATTTGTTGTGCATAGAGGATAGCAGCAGAGCAAAAGGCAAGAGCGGTATATGATAATATTTTAAGAGTATCTGACGACCCGGACGTAAGTGATGTAATAAAGTTCCTGCGTGAACGTGAAATAGTTCATTTCCAACGTTTTGGTGAGGCACTCGACAAGCTGCAGAACAAGCCTATGCGTAATCCGATTTGCTGCGGAAGAGACAAAAAATAAATATAGATAAAAATATCCACGGAGCAACAAATTCCTTTGCTGTTCCGTGGATAAATTCAATGTATGTAAAATAGTATTTCAGAAAATTCGTTTATCCATACATGGGCGCAATTTCCGCCTTACATCTACCCTGAATATAGGCTTATCAAAATTCTCTTTTTAACAGAAAATCCGCAAGCTCTGCGAAAAACTCGCCCTTTTTCCCCAACGGCTTAAGAGCTGCCTTCGCCTTTTCCGTTTCAGAGACCAAATATTTCGAAGCCCTTTCCATACCGAGAAGGGTTACAAAGGTGGTTTTTCCGCATTCTACATCACTGCCGACAGGCTTACCGAGGACTCCCTCGCTTCCCGTCACATCAAGTATATCATCCTTAATCTGAAAAGCAAGGCCAAGGCTTTCGGCATAATTATCAAGCACCTTCGATTCCTCGACACCGCTGCCGCACAGACAGCCGCATCTGACCGCCGCTCTGATAAGCGCACCCGTTTTATGTGCGTGCAGATACAAAAGCTCATCCAGCGTAACATCCGACCTGTTTTCACACGCCAAATCAACAACCTGTCCGCCGATCATTCCCAATGCTCCGGAGGCATTCGACAGAGTAGAGATAATCGACACAAGCTGCCCTGCGTCAAGCGTTTTGAAGCCCGATATATCTGACAATATCTCAAAAGCAAAATTCAGCAGACCATCTCCGGCAAGAACAGCCATGTCTTCGCCGTACACCTTGTGACAGGTTGCCCGTCCTCGGCGCAAATCATCGTCATCCATGCACGGAAGGTCATCATGCACAAGCGAATAGTTATGCACACACTCGACAGCCGCAGCTACCCTTGCCGCATCCGTCATATTCCCTCCGCACAGCTCCGCCGAAGCCAAGGTCATAACAGGCCGTATTCTCTTGCCACCGCCGCATACGGCATAGCACATTGCCTCTGTTACCCTCCTCTGCGGAAGCTCCTTTATCCGAAACAATGTCTTAATTTCTCTCTCGGTTATTTCTACATATTTCCGATACTTATCCTTAAAATCCATAATTAAATTCTCCAAACCGAGGCTATTCGCCAAGACCGCCGAAGGGCTGCTCCTCCATTTCGCCGCTGTTGCGGTTCTTCATTAAAACCGTAATCTTCTGCTCCGCCGCATCCAGTGCGCTCGTACATTCCCTCGTCAGACCTACACCCTTTTCAAACAACGAAATCATCTCATCAAGGCTTATATCACTATTTTCAAGTGCCTTTACAACCTGCTCAAGCTCACCTAAATTTTTTTCAAAGCTTTGCTTATTATCCATATTTTATACCGCCTTTCATTAATCTTCGCGAACCTCAGCCGAGAATTCGCCGTCTGATACCGTTACCCTTATCACGTCACCGCTGTGCACCTGTGCCGCCGATTTAACCACGCCGCCGTTTCCGTCTTTAACAACGGAATATCCTCGTGCCAGCGTCCCCAGCGGACTCAACCCATCCAGCCTTGCCGCCGTCTCTGCCATTTTTCGCCTTTTATCCGCAAGCAAATTCTTCACCGCCGTTTCAAACATATGTGCCAGGTTATCGAGATACTGTCTTTGATTTTCTAACCCTCGTATCGGGTCTTTAAACACAGGCCTGTCCGTGCAGCGTTCAACTCTCATACGCCTGTTTTCAATGATCTGCATTGCCTGCCTGTATATCATTCTGTACACATTTTCAAACTTTTCGGCAAGCTCGGTCTGAGCGGGCACAACCAGCTCTGCCGCTGCAGACGGCGTTGGCGCACGCAAGTCCGCAACAAAATCCGAAATGGTAAAATCAATCTCATGTCCGACCGCCGATACTATCGGAATCTCGCTGTTATATATCGCCCGAGCAACGCACTCCTCGTTAAACGACCACAAATCCTCAATGGAGCCGCCTCCTCTGCCGACAATCAGTACATCCGCAATCTTCGTTCTGTTAAAATACTCTATCGCTTCAACAATGCTTGCCGCAGAGTTTTCACCCTGAACCAAAACAGGATACAGAACTATATCTGCGTAAGCAAAGCGTCGTGAAAGCACGTTAATAATATCCCTTATTGCCGCGCCGGTGGGCGCAGTGACAACACCGACCTTTTTAGGATATTTCGGAAGCCGCATTTTATGCGCCGGGTCAAACAACCCCTCTGTCGCAAGCTTTTGCTTAAGCTGCTCAAACGCAGCATACAAATCTCCCTGTCCCTCCGGCTGCATATCGTCTATGTACAGCTGATACTGTCCGTCTCTCTCGTAAACCCCAATCCTCCCATGGGCAACAACCTTTGTTCCGTTCTGAGGCTTAAAAGTCAGCTTTGCCGCAGCGGAACGAAACATCACGGCACGCAAAACTCCGCTGCCATCCTTCAGCGACATATACATATGCCCCGACGAATGTGCCTTAAAGTTAGACAGCTCTCCCTTTACAAGCACATCCGAAAGTATATCATCACGCGCAATTACCTCTTTAATATACAAATTCAAATCAGTAACCGTCAGCGCCTGTCTCTCCTTTATCAACAACCGGTCACCTCCCGTAAATTCCATATAAAATATTTGTGTATAAACGCATACTGCACGGCGTACCGTGCAGTATACAGAATCTTTAATTTAAATTACAAAACAAGCTTTGCGTCCAAATCCTTTGCAGACAAACGATTAATTTTTCAAAGCCTTCTGCATTCCGCCTAGTATACCGTTCACAAACGATGCCGCTTCATCACCCTCATATTCCTTAACAATTCCTACCGCCTCATTAACCGAAACAGCAGGCGGAATATCCTCCATATACAGCATCTCATATGCACCAAGCCTCAGCGCAGCAAGGCTGACCGAGGAAATTCTGTCAAGCCGCCAGTCCTTAGCATGCTCTGACAGCCTATTATCGATTTCAGCTTTGTTTGTAACAGCCCCGCGTACAACTGCGTCGATGTATTCTCTCTGCATTCCTGCATTATGCTCACTGAAAAAATCCGCCAAAAGGCTCTCGGTATCTTCCGGCTGAAATTTATATTGAAACAGCAGTATAAACGCCTGTTTCCTCGCTTCTCTTCTGTTCATTGTCATTCAAATCCTTTCGCAGTCCGACGCGGTGAAAGCCCCGTCCTTACTCGTCAGCACCTATCTCCTGTTCGGAATTACCCGATACCTCCGTCTCCGTCTCCGAATCAAGCTCGGACTGAGGCTCCGGTTTGGTCTGCGGCTCATCATCTGCAACGGAAATTCCCTCCACAGAGAGATTAACGCTCTTTACAACGAGGCCGGTCATTGCCTCAACATCGTTTTTAACCTTATTCTGAAGCTTCCACGAAATATCGGGGATTTTGGCTCCGTATTTGACAATAATGGATAGATCAATGCCGACGGTATTGCCGTCTCTGACGCATCTGACACCCTTGGATAAATTTTTCATTCCAAGCAGCTCAGCAAAGCCCCCGGCGACACCGCTGACCATGCCGGCAATACCCTCAACCTCATTCGCAGCCATCGAAGCAATAACCGCAACAACCTCATCAGAGATATTTACCGCACCGCCATCGGCGTTTGTTTCTGTATTGAATTCGGGATTAACTGTCGTATCCATAAAATAACCTCCTTATCTGATCTGAGTGCGCCGCAGCGCACTCTTTAAAGCTTTCTTTTTATATTATAACATAACAGGCCGAATATTACAACATTTTATTTCAATTTTTACTAACAAATTTAGTAACGCAAATTCAGCAGCCTCTCCGCTGTGCATCATATATCCATAAAACACCCGACAGACGAACATCTTCTGTCGGGTGTTTCTTCACATAATAATTTACGCCGACTTCATTTGAAGTCTGAGTCTGTCTGCAATCATAGCAATAAACTCGGAATTTGTGGGCTTCCCTTTGGAATTTGCGATTGTGTATCCGAAGAACGAGTTAAGTACATCGGTATCGCCCCTGTCCCAGGCAACCTCAATCGCATGTCTGATGGCACGTTCGACACGGCTTGGCGTAGTATTGAAATCCTTTGCCACTGTCGGATATAACTCCTTGGTAATTGAATTAATTACATCAAGATCATCCACAACCAGTATTATCGCATGGCGAAGATATTGATAGCCCTTGATGTGTGCCGGAATACCTATCTCATGTATTATTTTGGTAACCATCATTTCTATATCCGGCTCGGAGGTTTTCTTAACCACGCGAAGCTCCGGACTCTCCTTAATGGTTTTGATTTCGGGTATAGGCTCGGTAACGAATGTTATTATCCTGTCTACAAGATCCTCGACCTCGAGGGGCTTTCTCATAAAATAATCGGCACCGAGAGCAACCGCGTGTGCGGCAATTTTCTCATTTGCAGCAGCACTTACCGCGATAAACGAAGGTGCATCTTTGTTCACACTCGGATTTATCCTCTCGAGAACACCAATCCCGTCGACATTCGGCATTATCATATCCAATATTACAACATCCGGCTCAGCTATCTCAATCATATCAAGTGCTTCAAGTCCGTCGGACACACTCCCGATCAATTCAAGCTCTTCTCTGCGTTTTACCGCAAGGCTCAGCGCCTTTACAAAATCTTTGTCGTCATCAGCAATCAGAACCTTGTACTTTTTGGAATTATTCAGCATTTTTTTGACTCCTTTGTTTTTTATTTTCTTTATGTCGATATTATACACTATATTTACAAATTATGTCAATAGCATTTTCCAAAATAATTGGTATTTTTTACCACTAATTTTTATCATATTTTTACAAAATTGTAATATTTCTGTAATATTCGGTGGTAATATCCTATTAGGTGACAGAATATGACACATATCGCACCTGAATAATTCGGGATATAACCGACATATATCATGAATTATGTTTAAAAGGCAGCCTGCTTTCAGCCGCTGCCTTTTAAACATATTTAATTTGCCAATATGCAAATCAGCAAATCTGTATACATTAATCAAGCACGAGAGACGGTGCACTGTATACTCTGGCACCAAGCTCACTGTTGAGCATATAAAGACCCTTTGAATCGGCTCCGAAAAGCTCCATTTTTGTGATCAAATCCGATGCGTTCTTTTCCTCCTCTGCCTGCTCCTTTACAAACCAGTCAAGAAGCTGCATCGTTCTGTAATCATGAACCTCAAAGGCTGCACCATAGATTGTATTTATTAAATCGGTCACATACTTTTCATGCTTAAGTCCTGCTTTGAGCGGAGCCATGTTGTCAGATCGCTCCCACTCGGGCTTATCTATCGCCTCAAGAGTAATCTTCTCGTCATTGTTCTGCAGGTAACGGAAGAACAGAAGCGCATGGTCGCGTTCCTCCTGAGCCTGGATTCTGTACCAGTTTTCAAATCCGTCAAGACCTACCTCACCGTAGTAATTGGCAAAATCCAAATAAAGATATGCCGAATACAACTCCTTATTTACCTGTTCACATATTAGCTTTGCAACTTTTGCATCCATTTTGATTTCCTCCTATATAAAACTTACCAATATTTATAATAATCCTATTTTTGCGAAAAGTCAACTGTTTTTTTGAAATTTGTCGTATTTTGCCGGAATTTTGTATTCTCATATCAATGGTGGAACAGACGGATTCCCGTAAACGCCATTGCTATGCCGAATTTGTCGCAGGTTTCTATGACATTGTCATCACGAATCGAACCGCCCGGCTGTGCAATTACCGTAACCCCGGACTTGTGCGCACGCTCAATATTATCTCCGAAGGGGAAGAATGCATCAGAGCCGAGAGCAACCTCCGTATTTTCATCAAGCCACTCTCTCTTCTGCTCTCTTGTAAACACCTCGGGCTTAACCTTAAATATCTTCTCCCACGCTCCGTCAGCCAGGACATCCATATACTCATCGGATATATACACATCGATAGCATTATCTCTGTCTGCACGGCGAATACCGTCCACAAACTGCAATGACAGAACCTGCGGCGACTGCCTGAGCCACCAGTTGTCCGCCTTGTTTCCGGCAAGACGGGTGCAGTGAATTCTCGACTGCTGTCCTGCGCCTATACCTATCGCTTGACCGTCCTTTGCATAGCAAACGCTGTTCGACTGGGTATATTTTAGGGTTATAAGCGCAATTTTAAGGTCGCGCTTCGCCTCGTCCGACAGTGTCTTGTTCGCCGTAACTACATTCGACAAAAGCTCATCGTTTATATCAAGCTCGTTTCTTCCCTGCTCAAAGGTTACGCCGAAAACCTGCTTGCGCTCGATTTCCGCAGGAGAATAGTCGGTGTCAATTTTTATAATGTTGTAATTTCCGTTCTTCTTCGCCTTAAGTATCTCAAGGGCTTCGTCACTGTAGCCGGGCGCAATTACACCGTCCGAAACCTCTTTCTTGATAAGCAGTGCCGTTGCCTTGTCGCACTCATCGGAAAGGGCGATAAAATCGCCGAAGGACGACATCCTGTCCGCACCTCTCGCTCTTGCGTACGCATTGGCAAGGGGAGTCAACTCAACATCGTCAACGAAGTAAATCTTTTTCAGCGTATCCGACAGAGGGAGTCCGACTGCCGCACCTGCCGGTGAAACATGCTTAAACGATGTCGCCGCAGGCAAGCCCGTTGCCGCCTTTAATTCCTTTACCAGCTGCCAGCCGTTTAAGGCGTCAAGCAGGTTTATATATCCCGGCTTTCCGCACAGCACGGTAAACGGAAGCTCGCCGTTTTCCATAAATACCCTTGACGGCTTCTGATTAGGGTTACAGCCGTATTTAAGTTCAAGTTCTTTCATTATACTATCTCCTATCTCAAGTAAAAATTATTTATTCTTATTTACTATTCTGCTCTCTGCCGCTCCGCTTTCGATATCAATGTATCTGACAAACAGCGACACCTTGTTATCCTCATTCAGGCTTGACCAAAGCATATCGCAAAAGTCGTCAATATTCTCAGGGATTTCAACCTCCTTCGGTTCACCGCAGAAGCTGGGCAGAGGATTTCCGTCACCCATGTATGTGTGGATAAAGTGACCTCTGCCGAATTTCGGATTGTAAAAGCCAAAGGTGTTTCTGAGGCACGAGGAGGGATCTCCGTCAGCACTTTTTATAATTGACATGGCATAGTTGTATGTACCGTTTTCGATGTGCATTATCCCCGAAATTCTCGGAGTGTAGTTGGGTGCGTCATCCTCAAATTCACGAGTACGAAGTGCCTGTTCAAAGGTCATCTGCTTGTCCATCAAATCGTATATTGTGTCCGTCTGGTCACCGTTTGTAACAATCGTCTTGTTTCCCAGCACCCGCACCGGAGAATAGATTATAAGATGCGGATCCTCAAGCTTTGCTTCGTCAAAGGCCTGTGTACGTATTCCGTCACCGTCCTCCACGAATACACGGTTACGGCTGTTTACGCTTCTTCCCATAATGAAATATGCCGTCGCCGCATATTTCCCGCTCGGTGATTTTCCGATTATTATACCTCTCCCGGGGTAGCTGTTATTTTTCAGTTCATCGCAAATATTAATCATTACATTCATCCTTTCATAATTCAGTGTAACAATGCTTTCGATTTCATATCTCTGCGCACAATTTTTCAACCGCTTCGGGGAGTATCTTCCACTCCGCCTCCTCCATTACGCGCCTTTGCAGGGTCTCGGGTGTGTCATCGTCATTTATGTACACAGCCTTCTGCATTAAAATTCTTCCGCCGTCTGTAATCTCGTTTACAAGGTGAACCGTAGCTCCCGTCACCTTCACGCCGTAGTCAAGTGCCGCCTCGTGAACCTTTAGTCCATAGAACCCATCACCACAGAACGAGGGAATAAGCGACGGATGAATGTTCACTATTCTGTCACGATACGCATCGATAAAATCACTGCCGAGGATTGACAAAAACCCTGCAAGCACCACAACATCCACCTCTGCAGCTTGCATACAATCACGCAGTGCCCGATCAAACTCCGCCGAGGTTGCATAATCCTTCTTTAAAATCACATGGGCATCTATCTCTGCCGCTTTGGCACGCTCCAATGCATATGCTCCGCTTTTGTTCGACACAACGCAGACAATTTTCCCGCTTTTCAGCACTCCGCTCTTTTCGGCATCAATCAATGCCTGTAAATTCGTCCCGCCTCCCGAGACAAGAACTCCTATCCTCTTCATCCTTTTATTACCCCGCTGTCACTTACGATTTCAACGGTTTTTTCGCCTTCCTCAAGGGCACCGATTATGTATGCAGTCTCTCCTGCGGCTTCAAGGCACTTAACCGCCGCATCAGCCTTATCAGCATCAACCGCTACAATCATACCTATGCCCATGTTAAAGGTATTATACATATCCCTATCGGAAATATCCGCCATTTTCTGCATAAGCTTGAATACGGGAAGTACCTCCCATGAATCCCTGTTTATAACCGCCTTTAAGCCGTCAGGCAGCATTCTCGGCACATTCTCGATAAAGCCGCCGCCGGTAATGTGGGACACGGTATTAATTCCTACCTCGTCAATCAGCTTTAGAAGAGGCTTAACGTAAATTCTTGTCGGTGTCAAAAGCTCCTCACCTATTGTCTTGCCAAGCTCATCGGAATATGTGTTCAAGGTTTCCTTTGCACTGTCGTCGTTCAGGCCGAAAATCTTTCTTACCAGAGAATATCCGTTTGAGTGAATACCGCTTGACGCTATGCCAATCAGCACATCACCCGCCTTTGCACGTGCACCGTCTGTTATCTTGCTCTTTTCGACAACGCCTACACTGAAGCCCGCCAGGTCATACTCCTCCTCGGGCATCATTCCGGGATGCTCTGCCGTTTCGCCGCCCACAAGGGCACAGCCTGCCAGGACGCAGCCATCTGCCACACCCTTGACAATCTTCGCAACCTTCTCAGGGATGTTCTTACCTATTGCAATATAGTCAAGGAAAAACAACGGCTTCGCACCCGAGCAGACAATGTCGTTCACGCACATTGCAACACAGTCCTGACCGATAGTGTCATGCTTATCCATAAGGAAAGCAATCCGTATTTTTGTTCCTACGCCGTCTGTCCCGGAGACAAGCACGGGATTTTCGTAATTCTTCGGCATTTCAAAAAGTCCGCCAAAGCCGCCTATGCCGCCGAGAACTCCCTCTATCGCCGTCTTTTTCACATCGTCCTTAATAAGTCTTACCGATTCGTAGCCCGCCTCAACGTCTACGCCGGCATTTTTGTACGCCTCGCTCATAATCATCCTCCATATTCTAAATGATAAAATTCAAATTTCAAAGTTCTAATCTTACATCTCAGCAAGCTCCGCTTGAAGCTTCTTATCCTTTTCGGCAACCGCCGCCGCCATATCCTCTTTAAATTTCTTCAGCTTGTCCGAAAGGCTCTTGTCCGACAGGGCAAGCATCTGAACCGCCAGTATTCCGGCATTTTCCGCACCGTTGACCGCCACGGTTGCAACCGGTATGCCCGAGGGCATCTGCACCATTGAAAGAAGCGAATCCAAGCCGTCCATAAGCGAGGACTTAATCGGCAGTGCAATGACCGGCAGTGTGGTGTACGCTGCGATTACGCCGCCTAAATGCGCCGCCTTTCCCGCCGCCGCAATGATAACCGACACGCCTCTGTCCTCTGCGCCCTTCGCAAACTCCTCTGCCGCCTGCGGAGTTCTGTGTGCCGATATAACTCTTGCCTCAAACTCAACACCGAATTCCTTAAGCTTATCTATCGCTCCCTTTACGACGGGCAAGTCCGAATTACTGCCCATAACTATTGCTACCTTTGCCAATTTTATCACTTTCCCTTCTTAATATATTACTGACACAAGCTTATTCCTCGTATTCCAAATCCTTATCCGTCCAATCCTTCACCGTATCAAGATACCTCTCCGCTTCCTCCTTTGCAAGCGACAGGTCGAGGTTTCTGTAATTTCCGCACTCAACCTCGCTGCAGCCGGGCATCTCGCCGTCATATGCAGTAATATCCTTCAGCACCGACTTGATAAGCTCAATTACCCTGCCGTGCTCTGTGCTTCTCATAAGCAGATAAAACCCCGTCTGGCAGCCCATCGGCCCGAAATATATGACCTCGCCGCCCATCTCGGAATTTCTGACAAGCGTTGCAAACATATGCTCGAGAGAATGCATGGCGGCGTTTGAAATCAAGTCGCCGCAGTTGGGCTTTCTCATCCTTAAATCGTAGGTCGTAATATCTCCGTCAACCCTCGATATATATATCCCGGGATTCAGCTTTGTGTGGTCTACCGTAAAGCTTTTAATTTTCTCCATCAAATGTCACCCTCTGAATACTTAACTTAATTAATTTAATTAACTTAATTAACCCAAGTAACTTACTTAAAGTATTTTACGCCGCTTTCAAACAGCTTCTGATCCTTGTTTCCGGGGATGTTCCTGTAAACATTTTCCGTAAATCTTTCGGAATGTCCCATCTTTCCGAACACTCTGCCGTCCGGGCTTGTTATACCCTCTATGGCATAGTAGGAGCCGTTAGGATTACAGGGCATCTCATAGGTCGGTTCACCGTCAAAATCCACATACTGAGTTGCAATCTGACCGTTTTTCTCCATTTCGGCAATAACCTCGGGGCTTGCGACAAACCTTCCCTCGCCGTGGGATACGGCAATCTGATGAATGTCTCCCACCTCAACGCCTGCCAGCCACGGCGACTTAACGGATGCGATTCTCGTGGTCGCAATTCTCGACACGTGTCTGCCGATAGTGTTAAACGTCAGAGTCGGACAGCTGCTGTCCGTTTTTCTGATTTCGCCGTAGGGCACAAGTCCCAGCTTAATCAGTGCCTGGAAGCCGTTGCAGATACCCAGGATAAGTCCGTCACGCTTATTTAAAAGCTCCATGACTGCCTCGCGAACCTTCTCGTTCTCGAACGCCGCCTTTATGAACTTACCCGAGCCGTCCGGCTCGTCACCGCCGCTGAAGCCGCCGGGGAACATAATTATCTGTGCCGCCGATACCGCCTCCGCAAAGCTCTCTATGGATTCCTCTATATGAGCCGCCTTGAGGTTCTTGAATATTCTCACATCCGGCACGCCGCCTGCACGCTCAAACGCCCGTGCGGAATCGTATTCACAGTTCGTTCCGGGGAACGCCGGTATAAATACCCTCGGCTTTGCATAGCTCTGCTTCGGACAAATATTAACACGTTCGCCGTATTCAAACTTCTTCATTCCTACATTGTCATAAGCCGCACGAGTTGCAAAAACACCCTCTAAAGGCTTTGTCCATGACTTTTCAATCTCGGTCAGCGGAACTGACTCGCCGCAGATTTTGATTGACGGTTCAGCCATTGTATGTCCGAGCTTTGTGACCTCTATGTCGTTTCCGATAATTCCCGTTGCACCGAGTCCCTTAACCTCGATTATAACGCTGCCGTATCTTGCGCAGAATAATTTCGATTTATCGCAGCAGTCCGTAAATTCAAAGCCGATACGGTTTCCGAGAGCCATTTTGCATATTCCCTCTGCCGCACCGCCGTATCCAACTGCCCACGCAGATTGTATAAGACCGATTTTATCATCGCTCATCATCATATAAAGCATATCGTAAAGCTTTTTAAGGCTGTCAAAATCGGGCATATTATTCTCGTCATACTTCGGGCTGAGCATAAACACAAGGTTATTCGCACCCTTGAACTCGCTCGACACTGCATGGCTTGCCGAAAGCGGAGCTACGGCAAATGAAACCAAGGTCGGCGGCACGTCTATATCGTTAAACGAGCCGGACATACTGTCCTTTCCGCCGATTGCCGCAAGTCCGAGTCTCTCCTGGGCGGTATACGCACCGAGGAGTGCCGACAGCGGCTGGCCCCAGCGTTCGGGGTCGGTTCCCAGTCTTTCAAAATACTCCTGGAAGGTCAGGTATATATCCTTATAGTCCGCACCGGCAGCAACCGCACGGGTTACAGAGTCAACCACTGCATACAACGCCCCCATGTACGGATTTATTGACGATATTTTGGGGTTATAGCCAAATGACATAACAGTAGCCGTATCTGTATCCTTGTGCAGAGTCGGCACCTTTGCCACCATGTTCTGCTGCGGTGTCATCTGATACTTTCCGCCGTAGGGCATGAACACAGAGCCTGCACCGATTGTGCTGTCAAATCTCTCCACAAGACCGTGCTGAGAGGCGATATTCAAATCCCCCATCATATTTTTAAGCTTCTCGCCGTAATTCTCCCCGGCCGGCGCAAGGTCGAACATTTCGCTTGAAAAGTCCGCCTTTTTCACATATACATCATTGTGCTTTTCCGCACCGTTGGTATTCAAAAAGTCGCGGCTTATATCGCAAATCACCTTTCCGCGCCAGCTCATGGTAAGCCTGTTCGTATCCGTAACCTCGGCAACGCATACTGCGTCAAGGTTTTCCTTGTCCGCCTCCGCAATGAATTTCTCTGCGTCAGCAGCACGAACAACAACCGCCATTCTCTCCTGGGATTCCGAAATGGCAAGCTCCGTTCCGTCAAGGCCGTTATACTTTTTCGGAACCTTGTCCAAATCGATTTTCAGTCCGTCAGCAAGCTCACCCACGGCAACGGAAACACCGCCCGCACCGAAGTCGTTGCAGCGGCGAATCATATGCGTAACCTCCGGCTTTCTGAAAAGCCTCTGCAGCTTACGCTCAACCGGGGCATTTCCCTTCTGAACCTCCGCTCCGCAGGTTTCAAGGGATGTGTCGTTATGCGCCTTTGACGAACCGGTAGCACCGCCGCAGCCGTCACGGCCGGTCATTCCACCCAGCAGAATAACAACATCTCCCGCCTCCGGAACCTCGCGGATAACGTTTGCCTTGGGTGCCGCCGCAATAACTGCGCCTATCTCCATGCGCTTTGCCACATAGCCCTCGTCATAAATCTCGTTTACCTGACCTGTGGCAAGTCCGATTTGGTTACCGTAGGAGCTGTAGCCCTGTGCCGCACCCACGGTAATTTTTCTCTGCGGAAGCTTTCCGTGCAGAGTTTCGGCGTTCGAACGTCTCGGGTCACCGCTTCCGGTAACCCTCATCGCCTGGTATACATATGAACGTCCCGAAAGCGGATCTCGGATTGCACCGCCGAGACAGGTTGCCGCTCCGCCGAACGGTTCAATCTCTGTGGGGTGGTTGTGGGTTTCGTTCTTGAACATAACAAGCCAATCCTCTTTTGAACCGTCCTCCATATCGAGCGTCACGTTTATGCTGCACGCATTTATCTCCTCGGATTCGTCAAGTGCCGTTAGCAGTCCTTGAGCCTTAAGCTCCTTGACCGCAATGGTCGCAATATCCATAAGGCATATATTTTTCGGCTTTCTGCCGGAATAAACCGCCTCGCGCGATTTTTTGTAATTTTCATACGCTTCTCCGATAACCTCGTCCTCGATTTTAACATCGTCGAGTATGGTGGAAAACGTTGTATGACGACAGTGATCCGACCAATAGGTATCTATCATGCGTATCTCTGTAACCGTCGGGTTACGCTTCTCTGTATTTTTGAAATAATCCCGACAAAAGCTGATATCATCAAAATCCATGGCAAGACCCATGTCGGATATCATAGCCTTCAAGCCGTCTGCATCAAGCTCCGTAAATCCGTCGATGTATGCTACATCTGCCGGCTCGTCACTCTTGTCGTTCAAGGTTTCGGGCTTTTCCATGCTTGCACGCCTCGACTCAACGGGGTTAATGCAATAGTCTGCCGCTGCCTCAACATCCGCATCCGATATATCGCCGATTAAGACAACAATCTTCGCCGTACGAACAACGGGCTTTTCGCCGCCGGTCATTATCTGAACGCACTGAGCGGCACTGTCCGCTCTCTGGTCGAACTGCCCGGGCAGATACTCCATCGCGAAATATTTATCCTCAATTTTTATATCGTCAAACGTAAGCGTGTCTACCTGCGGCTCCGCAAAGACGGTATCACGAGTCAGCTCGATATCCGCATCCGACATACCCTCCGTATCGTATCTGTTTATGACCCTGACCGAGTTAAGCCCGTCAAGTCCCAGGTTTTCCTTAAGGTCACGGCACATTGCCGCCGCCTCAACGTCAAATCCCTTCTTCTTTTCCACAAAAAGCCTTTTAATTGCCATCTTCTTCTTCCTTTCGATTATCGTTATTAAAATAGGAGTTGGCGTTCACCAACTCCGAAATGCCTAAACTACGGCTATAACCTCAACCTCTGCAAGTGCCCCCTTGGGAAGTTCGCGCACAGCAACACACGAGCGTGCAGGCTTGCTCGTAAAGTACTTTCCGTATATCTCGTTAAATGCCGCAAAATCCGCAATGTCTGCAAGGAAGCAGGTTGTCTTCACAACCTTGTCAAAGCCGCTGCCCGATGCCGCCAGAACATCACCCAAATTCTTCATTATCTGCTCGGTCTGAGCCTCGATTCCGCCCTCTGCCAAGTTTCCCGTCTCCGGAACAATTGCAATCTGCCCCGAGGTATACACCATGCCGCCGACAACCATAGCCTGCGAATACGGACCTATTGCCGCAGGAGCCTTATCTGTATGTATCTTATTAATTTCTGCCATTTTTATTACCAGCCTTTCTGTAAATTAAATATTAACAACACAAAAATTTTGCTATATATTTGAAGCAATATTTATATATTTGAAACACGATTTATATGTTTGAAACAACCTTGTATCCGCTCTTTCCGAGCCTATCGATAATCTCGTCCAGGTGCCGCTGATCTCTCGTTTCAACCGAAACACGAAGCACGCAGGAGTTGATATCAAGGTTAACGTCCGTTCTCGCATGGTTGACCGAAATAACGTTCCCGCCGGTCTCCGCAATGATTCTCGAAACATCAAGAAGCTGTCCGGGCTTGTCCACAAGCTGAACCACCAGTTCGGCAAGTCTGCCTGCCTTCTGCAAGCCTCGGTCTATCACCCTTGAGAGAATCGTAACATCTATATTTCCGCCGGAGACAACGCAGACGGTCTTCTTTCCCTTCACCGGAAGCTTTCCGAATATTGCCGCTGCAACGCCTACTGCGCCTGCACCCTCGGCAATCATCTTCTGCTTTTCAATAAGCTCTAAAATTGCGGTCGCAACCTCGTCGTCGGTTACGGTAACTATGTCGTCTATATACTTACTGCAATAGTCATAGGTATGCTCACCCGGAGTCTTAACCGCAATACCGTCTGCAATCGTCTTTACCGAATCAAGGGTTTCAATCTTCTTATCACGAACAGCATTGAGCATTGACGGCGCACCTGCCGCCTGAACGCCGTAGACCTTAATATCCGGTCTGAGCGACTTGACCGCAAAGGCAACACCGCTGGCAAGACCGCCGCCGCCTATGGGCACGGCAACAGCCTCAACATCGGGAAGCTGATCCAAAATCTCAAGACCGATGGTTCCCTGCCCGGCAATAACCATCTCATCGTCAAAGGGATGAATGAAGGTCATATTCCTCTCCTCGACCAGCTCCAGGGCTCTCGCATAGGCATCGTCATAGGTGCCCTTTACCAGGCACACCTCCGCACCGTAGCTCTTTGTCGCCTCCACCTTTGAGATAGGCGCATTGTCTGGAATACAAATCAAAGACTTTATCCCGTTCTTTGCAGCCGCAAGGGCAACCCCCTGCGCATGATTTCCCGCAGAGCAAGCAATAACCCCCTTTGCCTTTTCCTCCTCTGTGAGCTGGGATATCTTATAATACGCACCTCTCACCTTAAACGAACCTGTAACCTGCAGGTTCTCTGTCTTTAAATACAGGTCGCAGTCAGGACAGAGCGTAGTCGAACGAATCAGATCCGTGGGACGCACAACCTCCTTGAGAACAAACCCCGCATGATAGACTTTATCAAGCGTCAGCATAACACATAACAACACCTTTCGCTAAAATAAGCTTCAAAATCGCTTTAAGAATATTGATTAAATAATTTAATAACAGTATATCATATAAATTCCGCTAAGCCAATCGGCAGACCGCAGATTATAAACCGATTTTAAGTCAAATCTTTGTATATTTTTGCAGATTACGTCCTGTTTCGGCAAAAAATTTGTGTTTAATAAATCCAAAAATCACACAAACAAATCCAAAATCACATAAGCAAATTAAAAATCACACAAAGTCCGACATAATCGCATTACTCACATACACATATCTCTCCGGAATATATATTCTTCCTTCGTCCCTTATGAGTGTCCCGCGGTTTAGATTTAATTTAAGCGCAGCACCGAACACCTCATCTATATTCGCAGAAAACCGAGCCTTAAACTCCGCCTCGGATATTCCGTCCGCAAGCCTCAAGCCCAGATACACAAATTCACTCATTTTATCCGCCGCAGAAATCGAAATCGAAGCCTTTACGGCAGAGCCGCATTCATTCACCGAGCGGATATAATCCTCTGTATTTTCAATATTAAAATACCGTCTTCCGTCCCTGCACGAATGTGCCCCGGCACCGATGCCGATATAATCCTCACATCGCCAATATTTCAAATTGTGTCGACTTTCCATGCCCTTCTTCGAGAAATTTGAAATTTCATATCTTCTAAATCCGCACTGCCGCAGAAATTCATTGCAGAAATCATACATATCGCGGCTCAGTTCCTCGTCTGCGATGTTGAGCTCATCCGCCGGTATCTCAAAAAACGGCGTACCCTCTTCAATCTTCAGTGCATACGCCGAAATATGTGAGGGTTCAAGCTCTGCCGCCTGCTCGAGTGAATATTTCCAGCTATCCGAATCCTGATTCGGAAGGCCGAACATCAAATCCACCGACAGGTTGTCAAACCCTGCCGCATTTGCGGCTATGACACATTTGCGGCAATCCTCAAAGCTGTGTATCCTGCCGAGAGCCTTAAGCTGCTCATCCTCCGCCGACTGCATCCCTATGCTCAGCCTGTTAAAGCCGCCGCGGCGCAGACCTTCAAGCTCCGCCCCGCCCACAGTACCGGGATTACATTCGGTTGTGATTTCGCAATTATCAGTGAGCCTGAACCGATTTTTCACTGCGGTCAGTATCCTCAAAAGCCTCTCCGGCTTTAAAATTGTCGGCGTGCCGCCGCCGAAATACACTGTGTCCGCAGTCATCTCACCGCCGCCGCAGCACTCTATTTCACGGCAGAGCGCATCAATGTAACGCTCCTGCTCGCATTGCGTCCCCACATGGGAATTAAAGTCGCAATAATTGCACTTTGCCGCACAAAACGGTATGTGAATATATATTCCGACCACCTCGGACACCTCTCAATCCGTCAGTCATCAAGCTTCAGCACGGACATAAACGCCTCCTGCGGCACCTCGACCGAACCGACCTGACGCATACGCTTTTTACCCTCCTTCTGCTTTTCAAGCAGCTTCTTCTTTCGGGTAATATCGCCGCCGTAGCACTTTGCCAATACGTCCTTACGCATTGCGCGCACCGTCTCACGGGCAATAATCTTTCCGCCTATTGCCGCCTGAATCGGAACCTCAAACAGCTGTCTGGGGATAACATCCTTCAGCTTTTCCGCCATTCTTCTGCCACGACTGTACGCCCTCTCCTTATGCACTATGAACGACAGAGCGTCCACCTGCTCGCCGTTTAAGAGCATATCCAGCTTTACAAGCTCTGCCTTCTCGAATCTCTCAAATTCATAATCAAACGATGCGTAGCCGCGTGTCCTTGACTTCAACGCATCAAAGAAGTCATAGATTATCTCGTTCAGCGGCAGCTCATAGTCCAGCGATACACGGGTCTGATCAAGATATGTCATATCTATATAGCTTCCGCGCCTGTCCTGGCACAGCTCCATAATACTGCCCACATATTCCTTCGGCGTCATGATTGTCGCCTTTACAATCGGCTCCATCATATAATCTATCTCGGATGCCTCGGGGAGGTTGGTCGGATTATCGATTTTAAGCTCCTCGCCGTCGGTTTTTACCACAATATACTCAACAGACGGTGCGGTGGTAACCAGGTCGAGATTATACTCTCTCTCCAATCTCTCCTGTATGATCTCCATATGCAGAAGCCCCAAAAATCCGCAGCGGAAGCCAAAGCCCAGTGCCACGGAGGTCTCCGCCTCAAAGTTCAGTGCGGCATCGTTCAGCTGCAGCTTTTCCAACGCCTCGCGCAGGTCATCGTACCTCGCTCCGTCCGCAGGGTAAATTCCGCAGTACACCATGGACTTAACTTCCTTATATCCGGGCAGAGCCTCTGCCGCAGGTCTGTCCGAAAGCGTCACCGTATCACCCACATGAACGTCACGGACATTTTTGATGCTTGCCGCAATATAGCCGACCTCGCCGGCTTCAAGCTGTGGAGCAGGCGTCATACCGTTCGGACTGAGATAGCCGACCTCAACAACGTCAAACTCGCCGCCCGTCGCCATCATTCGTATTCTCTGTCCCGCCTTCAGTGTACCGTCCTTTATTCTGACATAGACGATTACACCCTTGTATGCATCGTAATACGAATCGAATATCAGTGCTTTCAGCGGTGCCTTCTCGTCACCCTCCGGCGGAGGAACAAGCTCCACAACCTTTTCGAGAACCGCCTCGATATTGATCCCGTTCTTGGCGGAAATGCAGGGTGCATCCTCGCCGTCTATTCCGATAACGTCCTCTATTTCACGCTTTACCTCCTCCGGCCGTGCCGCCGGCAGGTCAATCTTGTTGATTACGGGTACAAGCTCCAGGTCATGCTCCAGCGCAAGATAAGTATTGGCAAGGGTCTGTGCCTCTATGCCCTGTGCGGCGTCAACCACAAGAACCGCTCCCTCGCACGCCGCAAGGCTTCTCGACACCTCGTAGTTAAAGTCAACGTGTCCCGGCGTGTCGATGAGGTTTAACACATACTCCACGCCGTCCTTTGCCTTGTATATAAGCTTGACCGCTCTCGCCTTGATTGTAATTCCGCGTTCCCTCTCCAAATCCATGTTATCGAGAATCTGCTCCTGCATTTCACGCTTTGTCAAGGTTCCGGTAAGCTCTAAAATACGGTCTGCAAGGGTGCTTTTTCCGTGGTCAATATGTGCGATTATTGAAAAATTTCGTATATTTTCCCGATTATACTGCATTAATTTCCTCCCGAGCTCGGATTTTCATTTGCTTATATCTCCGACTACTCATAATATATACCTAAATACCTGAATATTTCACTTTAAAAACATTTTACCATAAACCGAATTTATTTTCAAGATGTTTTTAATTTTGAGTTTCCCCATTTTTTCGCAAATCATATTTTTTGAAATATTTATACATTGCCGACCGGGAGCGGCAGGTCGGAACAGGGCTTCGGGCTGTAAATTCATATAAATAT
>CACXES010000105.1 GCA_902766745.1 uncultured Ruminococcus sp. | reverse complement strand
GCTTGCTTTGCGGTATCTCCTCTTCCCACAAAACGTCGGGTACAACCCTCCGCTTTGCGGGAACCCTATGGAGATGAGACAGCTCCCCTTTGTCAAAAAGGGGAGCCTATAGGCGGATGGTAACAGAGCAGGACTTAACGGAGGAAAGAGAGTGAAAAGAATATTTAAAAAGTGGTTTGTCATTTGTGCATTTGTCTTTGCCGCTTTTGCCGCTGCGGAGAGTGTGTATGCGGTGTCGATAGATGTTGAGACCGGGCATACCGGCAATATCTATAACGACAGAGACGAAAAAACAATGACAATAAAATATTCGGACGTTACAGAGGCGACAAACGCAACGGTTAATTATGAGATAAAAAACGAAAAGAGTGTGGTAGTTAGCAGTGGTTCAAAGGGCGAGAGCCTATCGGTCGGCAAAAACGTGACAACGCTTAGCCTGCCGAATGATTTGGGTTACGGTGCTTTTTATCTCAATTTAACGGTGAAGGACGCGAGCGGTACTGTTATTGCCGAAAAGAGTGAAATTCCATTTTCTCAAATTTTGGAAAGAAAGGACGGACGCCTGAACGAAAAGGTCGGTGTGGACGCTCATTTTTCCTGGGGCTGGGATGAAAAGGCAGGCAGTGAAGTTGCGCGCAAGGCGGGCTTTTCGACTATCAGGGATTCGCTTGCCTGGCAGGATTCGGAAACCGCAAAGGGGGTATATACCTTTCCGCAAAGACATAACGACATACTGGACGCAATGCTGAACGATGGCATAGAGGCGCAGTACGACTTACTTTACGGAAATAGTTTATATGGGTTTCCGACAGGGGGCGGAAAGTGCGAATTGCCATCGAACGATACAGAGAGAGCCGCCTTTGCCGAATATGCGTATAATGTTGTCAAAAATTCAAATGGGAAAATAAAGTATTTAAGAGTGTGGAACGAGCCGAATCATCCGACCAGCGGCGATAGCATAAGGCATACAGAAGCAAATGCACAGCTTTATATGCAGCTTTTGAAAACTGTATATGAAAAAATAAAGCCTGACTACCCTGATGTGCAGATAGGCGCTTTTTCAACTTCGGATGTTGATAAAAGTGTTGAGTTCATAACATGGGCATTTAATTGGTGCACAAATAAAGGATTAACTCCGACGGATTACTTCGATTATGTGTCATTTCATACTTACGGTATACCGATTGGGTTGAGCTATGGACTCGAGGCAAGTGATTTTCAAGCACTCCGCAGCTTGATAGACAGCTATGAGGGCGGCACCGATAAGGAAATTTGGTGTAATGAGTACGGATTTTACGATGAAACCGCAACAAACGGCTGGGGAACGGCACGAGACCCTTATACAAAGGCGGCGTATACATCGGTATTGACGGCACAAATGCTTGCTGGCAAGTATACGGATAAGTGTATGATATACTTGCTTGCCGATAAATCAACGGACTTGACGGACTTAGAAAGCGTCTTCGGCTTAACAAGGTCATATGATTCAGAGGTTGCGTATGCGGCAAAGCCGGTGTATGTAGCTATGACCGCATTCAATTCGCTGACCTGCGGATATGATGAGTGCACGGCAAGCACGTCAGGCGGAGTAAGTCAATATGATTTTAAGAATACCGAAGATTTTTGCGATGTTTCAATGCTTTGGTCGAACAACGGCAGTGAGAATACGGTGACGGTAAATCCGAACGGAAGAAGCGTCACGTTTAGGGATATGTACGGAAATGTAATCCCCGTAAACGGCGGACAGGTAACCGCAAATTCGGACGGAACGTATTCCGCAACCGTGCCGAGCCTGGCACCGATGTATGTCATATACCGGTCGGACGATGTGCCGACATATTATGAGTACATCGGAGGCGACATCACCGCTAAGATTGTAAACGTCGATAAAACCAACAACTTATTCAAAATAAGCGGAAGAGTTGCGGGCGGCGGAGATTTGATTGCCATTGTGTATCCGACAGAGGCACTTCCGAACAATTCGGAGGATATTGTACCCACAGAGGGTATGGTATATTGCAATCAGTTTGAGACCGGCTATACAGGATGGTTTTCGGCTGAATTTTATCTGCCGACGGAATATGAATATTTCACGCTGGTGCTTGACAATGAAAATTTAAGCGAAAGATGTTTAATTGACTTCAGTGCCGGCAGACTTACCGCAGAGGTTGTAAGTATCGATAAAATCACAAACCGCTTCAGAATAAGCGGAAAGGTCACGGGCGGCGGAGATGTGATATGTGCCGTATACCCAACGGAAAAGCTTCCGGCGGATACGAATGATATTGTACCCACAGAGGATATGGTGTATTGCAATCAGTTCGAGACCGGTCAGACAGGTGAATTTTCCGCTGAGTTTTCTCTCCCGAGGGAATATTCAGACTTCACGGCGGTGCTTGCCAATGAAAATCTAAGCGAGAATACATTGATAAACTTCAGTGCCGTTGGCTTTACCGCAAGGATAACAGCAGTGGATGAAGATGAAAATCGCTTTAAGCTGAGCGGAACGATTGACGGCGGAGATTTGATTTGCATCGTGTATCCGACCGAGGCACTTCCGGCAAATACGTCGGATATTGTACCCACAGAGGATATGGTGTATTGCAATCAGCTTGAAATCGATCAGACAGGGGAGTTTTCCGCTGAGTTTAACTTGACCGATGAATACGAATATTTTACGGCGGTAATTGCCCATGATAATTTGGACGAAACGTATTTAATTAACTTTAACGGTAAGTCTGTCTACAATATTATAGCCGTAAAACAAAACGGAAATGATATACGCAATATATTGGATATAGATAATTCGCAAACAATAGATGTATATATTAAGAATTACAGCGTGGCAGAGGGGATAACTCCTATGCTGATATGTGCGGCATATGATACAGACGGGAATCTTACGGCTTGTGAAGTTTACGAGCCGGAAATAAATGGAAGTGATGCCCAAGTGATCGGTGTTGACATAGATATGTCCGGTGCGGCGAACGTTAAGGTTTATCTGTGGGATAGGCAGAGATTGTGCCCGATAAGGGAGTATAAAAATATCCGATAATTAAAACAAATCCTATTGTAGGGGCGCACGCCTAAAGCCCCCCTTGTGTAAAGGGGAGCCTACATAATAGCCCCCCTTGTGCAAAGGGGGGTGGCTCGCAGAGCCGGGGGGATTGTCACCCAACGATTACGGCAAACGCATCGTAGGGGCGATTCACGAATCGCCCGCACGGCAAACAAAAATCAAAACATTGTAGGGGACGGCGTCCTCGACGTCCCGCAATTATATATTATGCGGTATATGATTTATGTAGGGAAGGGGCTTGCTCCGCCCGCACAATCCCTCAGTCGCCTAACGGCGACAGCTCCCTTTACACAAGGGAGCCTATAGGGGGTGTCAGCTGCGGCTACCTCAACAAAGCCCCCCTTGTGCAAAGGGGGGGTGCCGCAAAGTGGCGGGGGGATTGTTAGGTAAACCGAAATCTAAGGGCTTATCCCCTCAGTCGCCTAACGGCGACAGCTCCCCTTTGTCAAAAAGGGGAGCCTATAGGGGGATTATACCCTTCAATTTCGGATTAAATTCGGAAAATAATTAACAATTTTATAAACAGGAGTGAAAACAATGAAGAAAAAAAGCAAATGGTTAAAGGCTGTATCGCTGATTACGGCCGGTGTCTTGACGGCGGGAGTATTAACCTCTTGCGGCACAACTGCCGATAAGACCGAGGACGGCAAGACGGTTATCTCAATCGGCGGATGGCCCTCTAAAGAAGGAAAGGAAAAGGAAAATATCGAGGCGAGAAAAACAAGGTTTGAAGAAGCAAACCCTGATGTTTCGATTACCCCCGATAACTGGACGTTTGACTTAAAATCGTTCTATGCTAAGGCGGCGGGCGGACAGCTTCCGACCGTATATAACACAAACTTCACAGAGGCGGCACAGATTATCGCGTCGGGATATTCGGCAGACCTTACCGATACCCTTAAAAAACATGGAATTTACGACAAGATAAACAAGGATGTTTTGGATATTATCTCGGAGGACGGAAAGGTTTACGCTTATCCGACAAATGCATATGCTCTCGGTCTTGCATGCAACATTGAGATGTTTGAAAAGGCAGGACTTATGGAGGCAGACGGAACACCCAAACAGCCGAAGGACTGGAACGAGGTTGTTGACTTCGCGGTTAAGATTAAAGAAGCAACAGGTAAACCCGGGTTTGTATTCCCGACTTCGGGCAACAACGGCGGCTGGCTGTTTACCTCCCTTGCGTGGAGCTTCGGCGCAAACTTTATGGAACAGGGCGAGGACGGAAAGTGGAAAGCAATCTTTGATTCACCCGAAGCGGCAGAGGCTCTGCAGTGGATAAAGGACTTAAAGTGGAAGTATGATGTTCTTCCGGCAAACAGCTTGATTGACCATAACGAGTATTATAAGATTTACGGAACGGGTCAGGCGGGACTGATGATTTCTGCCGGTGACTTAAACTGGAAGGTTGGACAGTATGATATGGATCCCGAACTTATCGGTATGCTTGCTATGCCCGCAGGTCCGAAGAAGCACGTAACCTTGATGGGCGGCTCCATATCCAACGTTTCAAGCAAGGCAACGGATGCCCAGGTTGACGCATCACTTCGTTGGTTAGAGACAGAATATTCACCCGAGGCAACAGATGAATTCAAGGAAAACAAAGAAAAGAGCATTAAGCTTACTCTTGAGAAGGGTCAGATTATAACAATCAAGAGTATGTCACCCTGGAGCTCCGATTCGGAGGCGGTTAAGTTTGAAAACGGTCTCAGAGACGAATTGGCAAATGCAAACCCGAACCATGTAAAATTGTACAACGACTTTATGGCGGAT
>CACXES010000104.1 GCA_902766745.1 uncultured Ruminococcus sp. | reverse complement strand
TGAGGATTATGCCGGCTCTATGTATATTGCGACAAATATAGATATTAAAACCTATGCCGAGAGCCTTGACTATGATATAAATGTTGCGTTTAACAATATCTTTGGATATAATACCGATGATTTAAAGATATATACGGCGGTTTATGACAAAAATAATATGCTTATAAATGTTTTGACACCGGATATATACTTTGACGAAAGCGGTCAAGGTACGGCAAATGTTAAACTTGCACTTGAACAGTTGACAGACAGAGCGAGCTATGTTAAGCTGTTTGTATGGAAGGATACTATGCCGATAACCGATGATACAAAGGTTGACGATAGATTAAACGTTGACGAGTATAATAAAATCACACAGGATAGCTTTTATGGTGTTGATTCTCCCGAAATATACTATGGAGGAAGATGGTTAAAGGATGATAGCACCGGGCTTATGAAATCAAACTGGCAAAGACCTTATGTGCGTGTTAAGCTCACCTATACAGAGGGACAAACGGTTAAGTTCAGATTTAAAAAATCAAGTGCGGCGGTAATTTGGTATGTCAACGGCAAATTCCTCGAATCCGATAAAATTCCGAATGACAGTAAGGAGTATCAATCAAGATGCGCATTGGGCCACTCATGGAATGATGATCCGAGCGATCCGGAATATACATTGATTAATGTAACAAATGCATTGAATGAGGGAATGAATGAGATTATCTTTATGGTGGATTCAGAAACGGCTCAAGCAGAGTTTTCGGGCATAAAGATAAGCGGTGTAACCGCAGATAGACCGATGTATGTTTATAAGCCGAATGAAAAGCCTTTAAAGATGATGATTATAGGTGACAGTATAACATCAGCGGGCAGCGGCTATGCGGTAATGACTCCGATGATTTTGGATGCGGATTTTGTGAATATTTCACGTTCGGCAATCGCATTGCGCAACGGCAAGTCTTACTTTGGTGGAGAAGGTGCTCAATACGGTATGGAAAGCCGATTTAATTACTATGAGTCCATAAGCGGATCAAATGTTCCGAACGGCTCGACACCATTTGATTTTGAGAATGATGATTGCGATATAATATGCGTTAATCTCGGCACTAACGACAGATTAACCGGCACAATAGACTCTGATGACTCTATTGATTTTATGAATAGATACAAGAGCTTTATAGGCGGACTTCATACCAAGTATCCAAATGCACAAATCGTAATCATAAGACCGTTTAACGGCGGCGCAGAGGCAACCGATGAAAGAAAGGCGCAAAATGCAAACAGAGGTGCTATTTTTGCGAAAATGTACAGTGATGGAGCATTTGATGCGGATTATCTGCATTATTGGGATACATCGGCACTTGATTTACCGTATATCTATAATCCAAGCACAGGCGATATTGCATTACATCCGACATACATCGGACATCAAATGATTACAAAAGAGCTTATTAAGTATTTAACAAGTGAGGGCCTCGTGGAAAAATGCAATGTTGACAAGGTTAATTTTGATGACCTACAGGCATCGGCGCACTATGGTGCAGCATGGCAAGGAAAGTAAATTATTAATTGTTTAGAGGTATGTAGTATGTTTGAAAAAACGAGATGGATGCTGAGTAAATGCTATAAAGAGGATGCCAGCCTTTATTTCAGGAAAGAGTTTGATGTTCCCGAAAAAATTAAAAGTGCTGTGCTGTACATAAGCATTTTGGGGCAGGGAGTTTGCACGATTAACGGTAAGAATGTTGCGGATGATGTGTTGAGTACACCGTACACACGTTTTGATAAGAGAGTTTTGTATCGTGAATACGATGTAACCGATTTAATAAGGGTTGGCAGAAACGCAATCGGTATTCACGCAGGCAATGGGTTTTTTAACAACAATATGCGCACATGGAATGAAGCAATGGCAACGTGGCGCGATAAACCGAGAGCACTTGTCAATCTGTTTATTACGCTGAATGACGGTACCGAGATGCTGATAAAGGGCGACAACAGCTGGAAGAGCGATTTTGGTTGTTGCCCGTATAACGGGGTGCGCAGAGGTGAGATGTGCGATGCAAGACTCAGGGTTCCGTTTGATGAGGTCGGCTTTGATGACGGTAAATGGCAGAATGTAGAGGCGGTTGCTGAACCGGGCGGATTATATGAAAAGTTTGATATGGAGCCTATTCGTGTTATTCGCGAGCTTGAACCGATTTCATGCATAAACGGCGTTTACGATTTCGGGGAAAATACAAGCGGCAGATGCAAGATTAATGTAAGCGGAAAAAGCGGTCAGGAAATCAGGCTGAAATATGGCGAAGCATTGGATGATGCCGGAAATATTTCGGACAAGAGCGGAACCTTTGCAGAAAAAGAAGGCTTTGAGCTTGTAAACGAGGACGTATTTATTTGCAGCGGTGTTGAAAACGAAGAATATACACCAACCTTTTTGTATCATGGATTCAGATATATTCAGGTTATAAATGCGCCGAAAAATTTTAGGATTGTGGCGCAGGTTATTCACACTGATTTGAAAAAGGTCGGGGATTTCAAATGCAGTGATGATATGTTGAACCAAATACATCAGGCATCGGTACGCTCTACGCTTACGAATTATCACGGAATTCCCGAGGATTGTCCGCACAGAGAGCAGAACGGCTGGCTCGGCGATGCGCATTTGTCATCGGATCAAGCCTTGATGAACTTTGATATGGTTAAGGCGTATAAAAAATATGTTAAGGATATAGCCGATACTCAAAGACCGAACGGATGCTTGTCGGGAATTGCGCCTACCTCTAACTGGGGATATAACGTCGGCGTATCGTGGACGGCTGCATTTATAATAATCCCTTGGAATGTATATGTGCATACCGGTGATAAGCAGATGCTTGAAGAAAACTGGGATAAATTTGTTAAGCTTGTCGATTATTCCGAGAGAATGTCAGATGAATATATTATGGATCTGGGCTATAATGATTGGTGCGCGCCAAAGGGAATAAAGCCTTGCTCGGCATCTGTTTTGAATACGGCATATCTTCACAGAATGTTTGAGCTGATGTCAAAAATTGCGAGAGTGTTGGATAAGGATTGTAAATTATGTGATACATACGAGAAGAAGGCGGAGTATGTTAAGCAAGCGTGGCGAAATAAGTTTTGGAATAATGAAGAATGGAAGGAGAATCAAACATTTTTTGCCTGTGCGTTATACCATAATCTTTTGGACTCGGAGGAGGAGCGGAAAACAGCGGTTGACAGGCTTGTCGAGCTTATAATCGAAAAAGATTATCATTTGGAAATGGGTATATTCGGTATTAAATATGCGTTTTCTGTTTTATCCGAATACGGATTAGGCGATGTGTTATATAAGGCTGTTACAAACCCGACGTATCCAAGCTATGCCTATTGGATAAACAGCGGAATGACAACCTTGTGTGAGGATTGGGAAATGAGCTCATCGCTTAATCACCATATGTACAGTGAAATTGACAACTGGTTTTACAGGTATTTGGCAGGAATCAATGTTTCAAAAGAAGAAATTACCATAAAGCCGATAAGGGTTAATGGCATAGATGAGGTCAAGGCGCATCATAGGGGGATTTGCGTCGAGATAAAAGGCGATGCCTTAAAAGTTGAGATTCCGGAAAATATTAAAAGGGCTGTTATTAAATGGAACGGCAGAGAAGAGACTGTCGGAGCGGGTATATATTTCTTTTGATAAAATCATTTTAAAGATAAACAATACTTGCGAAGCTTGAATTTAATAAACACATAGTATTTTATAGGGAGTTATAAGCGAGGCAGTGGATATTGTCGCTGTATAGGCGAAGTGTTCACTGCCTCGTTAAATTTTATTGCATTGTTGAGAAGATTTCATGCAGTAGCTTGGCTATATGAAGTCTGAATTTTGAGCTGTGAATTTAATTGCTGTCTCGAAATTTCTTTGGTGAAAGACCGTATTTCTTTTTAAAACACGTAAGAAAGTATGAGATGTTGTTATAGCCGCATTCAAGTCCTACATCGGTGATAGAAAGGTTAGTATAAATAAGAAGATTTGCGGCATGATTCAGCCGTATACTGTTTATATACTCACTTGTGGTTGTGTTTTTATATTTTTTCATTGAGCGCGAAAGATGCTCATAGCTTTTCCCGGAAAGACGCACCATGGCATCAATTCCTTCGGTAAAATATTCCTTGTGATGCATCAAGTGACAAACATTTTCAAGCCATGCAGGACAATGCTTTTGAGCGTTTGTGATATAATGAGAGAAATATTTTGCAAAAATTATTATAAGAATCATTTTGCAATGTAATATTTTATGCATATAGTTGTCGAAGTCAACGGTGTTTATCTCATAAAGCAGCTTTTCAAGCTCACAAGCATCAGGCTCTGTCAAGACAACAGACGGCGGCATCTCCTCTTTCAAAAAATATTTTGTCGGAAAGTCATCTCCGAGGCAAGTAAATACGCTGTCTGCAAGTTCTGTGGAAAAAGCGAGATTAATAAAGGTATACGGACTGTCTTCGTGAGTATATAAGTGTATGTCATCAGGGCGAATAAAGGTCAGCGTACCTTTGCTTAATATTTCTGTTTGTCCGTTTATATGGTGAGTGATGCCTTCCGAAAGAGTGAGAAATATTTCGTAGTATTCGTGCTTATGCAAGACTTCATTCTCTGTGTTGCTGGTAATAAATCTACATTTAAATCCTTCGGGAAAACTGATATGCCACTTTTTTTCTAACACTTTGTATTCCATACAAAAAACTCCTTATATCAAAATATCGAAATTTTTGCTTCCAAGCATAAGAATCTTGCACATATGCATCTTTTTAAATATTCTAACACAAAGGGTTGATGTTGTCAATAAAATTTGGCTCATCATTATATATCAAGATAGAGTAATATGCTGTCATTAAAAATAAATTTTGCTTTGAAATAAAATGTTTAGTCGTATTAACAAGAGAAAATATCAAAACAGCGGTGACAATGTCTTTGCAAAAAGCTTATAATTGTGTCAAAATTAACCAATCAAAAGATTGACCTGAATGTATTTGTAATTAAAGTAAGTCCCATCATCTTGATATACTCAAAATGATGGGACAAATTTTATATCTGAAAAATTATGGTTTTAAAGCCTCAAAAGCTGCCTATTTCATTGCTTCTTCAACAGCAACGGCAACAGCGACGGTCGCACCAACCATTGGGTTGTTGCCCATGCCTATCAAGCCCATCATCTCAACGTGAGCCGGAACGGAGGAGGAACCTGCGAACTGTGCGTCGGAGTGCATTCTTCCCATTGTGTCCGTCATGCCGTAGGAAGCAGGACCTGCAGCCATGTTATCGGGGTGAAGGGTTCTGCCCGTACCGCCGCCGGAGGCAACGGAGAAGTACTTCTTGCCCTGTTCGATACATTCCTTTTTATAGGTACCTGCAACGGGATGCTGGAAGCGTGTCGGGTTTGTGGAGTTACCGGTAATGGAAACGTCAACACCCTCTAAGTGCATGATAGCAACACCCTCGCGGACATCATCCGCACCGTAGCAGCGAACCTTTGAACGATCGCCGTCGGAATACTTGATTTCCTTAACAACGTTAACCTTACCCGTGAAGTAGTCAAACTGAGTCTGAACATATGTAAAGCCGTTGATTCTCGATATAATCTGAGCGGCGTCCTTTCCGAGACCGTTTAAGATTACACGCAGATCTTCCTTTCTCGCCTTGTTTGCACTCTTGGCAAGACCGATTGCACCCTCTGCTGCCGCAAAGGACTCGTGACCTGCGAGGAAGGCGAAGCACTTTGTCTCCTCACGCAGGAGTCTCGCACCCAGATTACCGTGGCCGAGACCAACCTTTCTGTCATCAGCAACGGAACCGGGGATACAGAAGGACTGAAGACCGAGACCGATTTTTTCAGCCGCCTCAGCCGCAGTTGTGCAGCCGTCCTTGATAGCGATAGCCGCACCTACGGTGTAAGCCCAGCACGCATTTTCAAAACATATGGGCTGAATGCCCTTAACCATATTATATACATCTATGCCCTTATCGTCGCAAATCTGCTTTGCTTCCTCAACGGAGGAAATACCGTGCTTTGCAAGCTCTGCGTTGATTTGGTCTATTCTTCTTTCATAGCTTTCAAATAATGCCATAGTTACCTTACCTCCCTTATTCGCATCTGGGGTCGATGAGCTTGTCTGCGTCATCAACTCTGCCGTACTGACCGCTTGCCTTTTCGAGGGCTTCGTTTGCGTCCATGCCGCCCTTTATCATTTCCATCATCTTGCCTAAGTGAACAAACTTATAGCCGATAATCTGACCTTCCTTGTCAACGGCAAGCTTTGTGATGTAGCCCTCTGCAAGTTCAAGGTATCTGGGACCCTTGGAAAGTGTTGCATAGGTAGTGCCGACCTGACTGCGGAGACCCTTGCCCAGGTCTTCAAGGCCTGCGCCGATGGGCAGACCGTCCTCCGAAAAAGCGGTCTGTGTACGTCCGTAAACAATCTGAAGGAACAGCTCTCTCATAGCGGTGTTGATTGCATCGCAAACGAGGTCGGTGTTCAAGGCCTCAAGAAGAGTTTTGCCGATGAGAATTTCGGAAGCCATTGCTGCGGAATGTGTCATACCGCTGCAGCCGACAGTCTCAACCAACGCCTCCTGAATGATACCCTCCTTAACATTTAGGGTAAGCTTGCAGGTGCCCTGCTGAGGTGCACACCAGCCGATACCGTGGGTCAGACCGGAAATTTCCTTGATTTCCTTGACCTGTGTCCATTTGCCCTCCTGAGGAATGGGTGCGGGGCCGTGATATGCACCCTTGGCAAGAGGACACATTTTTTCTACTTCGCTTGAATAGTTCATAAATGTATACTCCTTTCGATTTGTAAAGTATGTAAAAATACTGTCGCATTCAGCCAAAGCCGTACAATACGACAGACTGATAGCTTACTTAAATTATTATAACATAAAAATCGAAATACGCAAGATATTTTCGAAAAAATATGTAAATCCGAAAAAAACGCCGTAATCGACAAATTGTTTTTGTGCATAATATATAATCCAAGCGCAGATGTATTCTGCAGTGTGGGCGGCGTTGCTCCGATTTGAACGAAAAAACAGCGTTTTTCGGCGTATTGACACATAAAACCCGGTATTTTAAGAAAATACAAGATGCGGGTAAATTTTACTTGAATAAATCGGTATTATGTGGTATTATATTTATATGGCTTCGAGCAAAGACGGAGGAGGTATAAGGTGTTATTCCGTCAAATTATTTAAAGGGTGATTGCTATGATGAAGGAATTGAACGAAAAGGGACAGCTGGCAAAGACCGCGGCGCACGGACTTGCGAAGATGATGTCCGCCGAGAAGGACAGGGCTCTTTATGCCATTGCTGCGGCTCTGCGTGATAATACGGACTATATTCTCTCCGAGAATGCGAAGGATATAAAGGCCGGGCGTGATGCGAATATGCGAGAGGGGCTTATTGACCGTCTTATGCTGACGGATAAGCGCATTTCGCAGATGGCGGAGGGGATAGAGCAGATTGCCGCCCTTCCCGATCCGATAGGCGAGGTTATATTCCAAACGCGCCGGCCGAACGGCCTTGAAATCGGGCAGGTTCGGGTTCCGCTTGGGGTTATCGGAATTATATATGAGGCGAGGCCGAATGTGACGGCGGATGCCGCCGGGCTTTGCATAAAGGCGGGAAATGCGGTGATACTCCGCGGCGGCAAGGAGGCAATAAACTCAAACCGTGCCATATGCAGTGTTATGCAAAAGGCGGGATGTGACAGCGGTCTGCCCGAGGGGAGCATTAACCTTGTTGAGGATACGAGCCGTGAGAGCGCAACGGAGCTTATGCGCCTGAATGAATATCTTGATGTGATAATTCCCAGGGGCGGAGCGGGGCTTATCCGTGCCGTGGTCGAAAATGCAACGGTGCCTGCCATTGAAACGGGAACCGGAAACTGCCATGTGTATGTCGAGAAGAGTGCGGATCTCGATATGGCGAAGAATATTGTAATAAACGCAAAAACACAGCGGCCGTCGGTATGCAATGCGGAGGAGAAGCTTCTGGTGGATATAGCTGTTGCCGACAGCTTTCTGCCGATTATTATTCCCGAGCTCACTTGTCGCGGAGTTGAAATAGTCGGTGATGAATACGTCTGCGAAAGATTTACGGAGGCAAAGCCTGCATCGGAGGAGGATTGGGGCGAGGAATATCTCGATCTGAAAATCGGTATAAAAACGGTAAAGGATACGGACGAGGCAATCGCTCACATAAATAAATACAACAGCGGCCATTCCGAGGCAATCGTGACGAACGATTACGCCGCATCGAGAAGATTCACCGCAGAGGTGGATGCGGCGGCGGTATATGTCAATGCGTCAACGCGCTTTACCGATGGCTTTGAATTCGGCTTCGGTGCGGAAATCGGAATAAGCACCCAAAAGATACACGCAAGAGGTCCCATGGGACTCAAGGCACTGACCTCGACAAAATATGTTATAATGGGAAGCGGACAGGTCAGAGAATAGTTTTGTATTTAATGAAATGCGGCGGAATATATCCACCGCATTCTTTTGCATTCATGCTATCGGTCGCTTTGCTCTCTGTCGAGAAGCGGTTCTTCGATTACGGAGGGCTTTGCGATATTTTCTCGGCAAAGCAGCTCGACAGTTACCTCGACCTCGCCGTGCTCGTTCAGAGTATGACTTACGTTCACGGCTTTAACCTCGGTGCCCTCGGGCAGCTTCGACCTAAGCTCCTCGGATAATTCGGCACTCCCTGTGTCTATTGCCTCGTCCGGGGTGCGTTTGACCTCACGGCTTGAGGTTTCGGAGTATTCCTCGCACTTGACGAAAAGTGACGGAAGTAAGTCTGTGGGGATTCGCAGCTCATGCGTTTGCTCGCTGTGCTCGGCTTGGGTATAGGGATTTCCGCTGCCGAAGAACAGCGGAAGTGTATGATTGAGTACCGTCAAGCTGTAGCGTTTTTTGGTGTTCCCGGTCGGTGTGCTCTCGGTGTAGCTCAGCGGATATGGTCTGGTCTCGGAATACTTGGTTTCTGCGTAGACCTCGCCGCGTGCGCGGACAAAGCGAAAGCCCTCTGCCGCATTATCGACAATGCCGCTGACAAGAACGTCGCCCTCTGCCACACCTGAGCCGTTTTTGACTAACGTTTGTCCTTCGCGGACCTCGGTATGCTCTATTATTCCGTCCCGTGCGGCAATCAAATTGCATGGGGAATCGTCCTTATTTATTCCCTTTTCCTTTTCGATTCGCTCCACCACTTCTATATACACATGTGAGCCGTTGGCGTTTATCCCCAGCCATGCCAAATCGTCTATTTTGGTCATAAGTCTGTTTCTTACGGAATCGGAATTTATATCTGAGGTCTTTACTCCTACGGAAAGTCCTGCCTCCGAAAGCTCGCGCAGAATCGTATCTGTATCTATTCTTGTGTTTCCGAAGACCGTTATCCCCATGATGTGGGTTGAGCAGTAGATAAGCATTGCACATAGCGCAGCCACACCGCCGAGGGCAAGCTTTCTGTGTCTGAAGCGCTTGAGAATAAACGGCAAACCGCTTCGCTTGATAATCCGAACATGGCTTTTTGTGCGCCTTGCCGGGGTGCGGATTTGCTTGAAGGAGTCCACATCCGTGCAGAACACGACTCGGTTTTTCCCGGGCTTTTTTACATCGCACACGGTCAGACCACGATGCATACAAATATTAATCAAACGCTCGGTGAAAGGTCCGTCGGCGCAGACGGTCAGCTTTCCTCTGAAATATAATAACAATGCTTCGAGATTCATATTTTCCCTCCGGCAGTCAGTTGTTTTCGGGTATTTTAGTTGTGTTTTTGAGTATTTTAGTTGTTTTTTGGTATTTTAGTTGTTTTCGAATATTATTGATGAGATTTGTCCGTTAATGCACAGAACCGCATCCGACATATTGCGAAGCTCAAGACACTCGCCGTTGACCTTGACGACAGCCTGTCTTGTTTTTATCCTCACGCATCTGTCGTTGTATTCAAGGATTCCCTTGTAGTTTTCCAGAACAAATTCATCCCTGCCGACAGTGTGAACTAAAAATATATCGTTCAGCATTTCGTGACCCTTGTCGGACACATCTGCTATAACCTCGCGGACGGTGCGGCGCTTGTGCCTGCCCGAATTTTCCATTATATCACCCTTCCGTGTCTGCGTGTATTATATTTGTATGAGTGATTAGCCGCAAAAATGAATAATAAGAGGAAGATGGGAATAAATTTAAACGAGGTGACTGTAAAGACTATGCACAGCAGTATAAAAAAGAGTATGATTTTAATATGCATAATATATCTTGCGGCGGCAATGATAATATATCCCCACGGCAGTATCGAGGCGGCAAAATCCGCCCTGTCGCTGTGTGCAAATGTTGCGGTGCCGTCACTGTTTCCGTTTATGTTCTGTTCAAATATGTTTATTGCTCTCGGTGCTGCGGGATATGCAAGACGGTATTTGTCGCGTATAATGCAGCCGCTCTTCGGTGTGACGGGAGCGGGTGCGGCTGCGTTGGTGTGCGGAGTTGTGAGCGGCTATCCGATAGGCGCAGTATGTGCGGCAGAGCTTTACCGCACGGGCGAATGTTCAAAGACCGAGGCGGAGAGGCTGCTTGCCTTTTGCAATAATTCGGGGCCTATGTTTGTGATAGGCGCAGTCGGCGCAGGAATGTTCAAAAGCCGTGAAATCGGAGTGTTTTTATATATAATTCATGTGTTTTCGGCACTGATTACCGGAATGATTTTTAAGTATATCGGCGGAAATGAAAATCAGCGAGCGCTGCCGCCGCCGACAAAATCGGATATAAAAAATACCGCCGCCGACATAGGCGCTGCGGTAACGGGGGCTGTAAGCTCCATGCTTACGGTATGCGGATTTGTGGTGATTTTTTCTGTTTTGATATCGGCAATCCCGAATACGCCGCTGAAGCCGTATGTTCATTCGGTGTTGGAGATTACAGGCGGCTTGGCGGGGCTTACAAGGATTTGCCGCGGAGCTTACGGATTGACGGCGGCATCGGCTCTTATTGCTTTTTCGGGCGTGTCGGTAATGGCGCAGGTCGCATCTGTTGCCGACAGGGCAGGCTTGTCTGTCCTACCGTATTTTAAGGGGAAGTGCTGTCAGGCGGCGGTCGCCGCAATGCTGACACTGCTTGCGCTGCGCACAGCACCCATGAGCGTAGATGTGTTCGGCGGCGAAATAATCGCCGTGGCACCCATTCCGCAGGCGGCAGAGCTGTTTTATGCATCGGTAAAGGTGATTGCGCTGTGCACCGCAGCGTTTTCAGCGGTTTTTGCCGCTGCGGAAATTGCCGAAGGCATCGAGCGGCGGCGCAGGAATACTATTTGAAATAAGGCTCTGCCTCTGAGGAGAAAATCTCGATTGACGGAAATCTTTCATAAAGATATTCGGGGATAAATTCGCAGACGGTGTTCTCCGTTTCAAAGTGACCGGCATCAATCAGATTAAGCCCCAGCTCATAGGCAAGCTGAGCTTCGTGGTGTCGAATATCGGAGGTAACGTATACATCCGCTCCTGCGTGGTATGCGGTATATATTCCGTCACCGCCGGCACCGCTGCAAAGGGCAACGGTTGAAATTGTTTCGGAGGGATCGCCCACATAGCGTATACTGCGGCAGCCGAGCACGCTTTTGGTAAAGCTTACGAAATCTGCCAGCTCAATGGGTGTTTCAAGCCTTCCCACACGGCCAATGTTGGAGAGCGGCTTTCCGAGAGGGTCACAGCATTCCTCGGCGGTGAATCGTCTGACTCCGTATAAGCCCAGCTTGTCGGCAAGGACATCGTTCGTACCTCCGTCAGCGTTGTCCAGGTTGGTATGTGCCGAGTATACGGCTATATCGTTTTTTATAAGGCTGATTACCGTACTTCCTATGACATCCGTTTCGCATATGCGCCCGAGAGGATTAAATAAAAGCGGATGATGGGATATAATCATATCTGCGTGCATATCTATTGCGTGACTTACGTTTTCGGCGGTAACATCAAGGCATACAAAAATCCGTCGAACCGCCTTGTCCGGATCTCCCACCATTAAGCCCACATTATCCCATGCTTCGGCAAGGGATGCAGGTGCGAGCTCTTCTATTGCGTTTGCTATATCCGATACTTTATACATATAAAGAACCTCCCTATATAATCTTAATTTTTCTTTGATTTACTCTGTTTTTCTAATTATGTGATTTAATTTTAGCCGTTTGTAAAACGTGAAAAGCTGTGTAAAATAAGGATATTTTATAATTCCGTTTGTATGCTTTCTCCGCTTGTATGCTCCTATGCGGCAAAGGGAGTTGTCACGAAGTGACTGCACGGCAAAAAGTATAAAATATTTTGAATAAATTGCCCATTGCCCTGTTCCGACCTGCCGCTCCCGGTCGGCAATGTAATATTTTATACTTTTTGGAAGGTTATCCACAATTTTGCGTT
>CACXES010000103.1 GCA_902766745.1 uncultured Ruminococcus sp. | reverse complement strand
CGTCTTGCCATAAATATTCCTCCTATGATATTTTATATTCTATCATAGAATGTTTCTAATTTCCAGACTTTTTCTCACACTCTCGAAACTTGCTTGCCAAATGGTGGCGGAGAAGTAAAGACTTCTTTTAATATCCTAATCATCCAAAACAACTTGCAAAATACACGATTTAGTTTGATTGTAGTTCCTCATACGGCAATATGAGGGATTTACCCGATAAGCTATTTCCGCACTTATAACATAATCCTAAATTCTGTTCCGCGACCAAGACTGCTCTTAACAGTAATCTCTCCGCCGTGAAGTTCAATTATACTTTTTACCATTGCAAGACCTAATCCGCTGCTGCCATATTCGTCGTTGCGCACATCATCAACACGATAGAAACGAGTCCATATCTTGTCAATGTGTTCTTCTGATATTCCTACGCCATTATCTGCAACAATGATTTCTGTTTTATCACCGACCTTTGATGCTGATACGGATACATGACCTGATTCGTTACCGTACTTAATTCCATTGCTGATAAGATTTGTAATTGCAGAGAGGAGCAAGGATTCATCCGCATCCACAATAGTGCCTTCAGGTACATTTGAGAAAAGCAAAATGTCTTTCTGTGCTGCCAATTCTTTCATACTGTCAACAGCTACATCTATAATAACACCAATGTCAACCTTTTCTTTGTTGAACTTTTGTCTGTTTTGGTCAATTCTCGCAAGAAGCAGAAGCCTTGATACTAGTTTTGAAACTTGCTTTGATTTATCAACGATTGTTTGTGCAAGTTCTTTTTCTTTCTCATCCTTTGCAATATCCAAAAGATACTCGCCTTGTGCAAGAATAACGCTGATAGGAGTTCTCAGTTCGTGCGATGCATCCGATGTAAATTGTTTTTCCTGCTTAATAAGGTTTTCGATTTTATCAAGCATTTTATTAAGTGTAACCGACAAATGATGAAGCTCGTCTTCTTTGCTGTCCGGTGCAATTTCAATTCTTTTTGAAATATCTTTTTGAGCAGAAATATCATTTGCGGTTTTTACTATGTTATTTACGGGATTGAATGCTTTCTTGGTGATGTAATATCCACCCAGTGCAGTTAAAAGCAAGATAAGCGGTATTAAAATCAGCATAATTACAATTGCAGATCGTCCTAAAAGAGTTGTAGAGCTAACAGATTCCACACCTCTTATCCAAAAACCTCCGTGTCTGCCCGGTGGTCCCTGAGTACGTGTGTCATAAACGATATAATCTTTTCCATCTATGCTTTCTCTTCGGGGAATACCTTCTTCAAAGGGAATGTTTACAACATCATAATTATACTGTCCCACGATATACTTTCCATTCATTTCGTAAATAGAAACATTTTTAAACTCTTCTTTGCTGTCAAATATTTCAAACACATCAGGCTGCCTTTTGGACAATCTTTCCGTTACTTGTGTTACCTGAAGAACAACATTTTTTTCTATACTGTCTATCGAAAGCTGATAGGATAGTCCGCCAACAAGCGACAGCACAACAACAATTAAAACGAACATAAGTGTTGTGTACCATATTGTTATTCTTGTTTTTATAGAAGTAATTTTTTTCATATTCAATCTTCCTTTATCACATATCCTACATTCTTTATGGTGTGAAGAAGTTTTTTATCGAAATTTCCGTCAATCTTTTTCCTAAGATGATGAATATAAACCTTTATAACATCACTTGAGCCTTCGTATTCATAGTTCCAGATGTTTTCCTCAATCTTTTCTTTTGAAACAATGATGCCTTTGTTTCGCATAAGATATTCAAGCACAGAGTATTCCTTTGATGAAAGCTCAATCACGGTATCCCCACGCTTTACAACTCTTGTGATTGTATCAACAGTTAAATCTGCAATTTCAAGCACAGTACCCGTTACATTTTCTTTAACTCGTAGCATTGCGCGAATTCTTGCACAAAGAACATTAAAAGAGAATGGCTTTGTAAGATAGTCGTTTGCACCAAGATCAAGTCCGGTTATTATATCTTCGTCTGAATCTTTTGCCGTCAGCATCAAAACAGGAGTTAGTATTTTCTTATCACTCATAACCCGTAAAACTTCAAATCCGTTTATTTTCGGCATCATAACATCAAGTATAATTCCGTCATACTGAGTGTTTTCTATATAGTAAACTGCATCCTCACCGTCAAAACAACTGTCAACGGTATAGCCTGCTTTAGTTAATCTTTCATTAAGTGTTTTGTTAAGATGTTTTTCATCCTCTGCAATTAAAAGCCGCATAAAATCACCTGCCTTACTATTATTATACAACATTTTTTATGAAATGTAAATTGACGGCTTCACTAAAAAGCAAAGCCGTCTTTGTACTTACTGCATTCTCTGACCTCTGTCAAAGCCCATACCGCCATTAGTCTGTGTCCCAATAGTAGTGTTTTGCTGTGTAATCTCTGTTTCAAAGATTTCATCACCTATTGTGACAGTATATTTTTCTCCTGTTTTTATATTATTTGATGCAATGAGAACAGCCTTGAAATTACCTTCGGGTGAATATTCATATATAACATTTCCGTCATCGTCTGAAACTATAATTTGTTCTTTTACGGTATGCTGATTTTCGCAATAAACAATAATAGTGTTTTGCGTAAGTTTAAGACTTCTTTCGTTTCCGCTGCCTGATGCAAGGATAATATTTGAATTTTCGCCTATTGTTGTCTGCCCGTCAGCATCAAGAACACCATTGTTTCCTGTGAATGAGCCTGTCGGATTGGTTGCTTTTATTATTCCACCATTAATAATCATATTCCCGTTAGCATCAATACAGTCATCTCCGCCACATAGTTCAAGATATCCGCCATTGATAATAAGACAGTTTTTCATATTTCTGCCCATACCGCCCATATTTCCACCGGACATTCCCATATTGCCATCCATTTGAGGTCTTTGCATCATTGTTTCGTCAGGCGTTTGTCCGGACGGCTCTGCAGGTCTTTCGCCACGCATCGGGAACTCTCCGTTTTGGGACATAGGGGGAATTTCTCCGTTCATTGGGATGTTTGTACCTTCGGGAATCTCACCGACTTGCATCTGCATTTGACGATTTCCACGATTACCTTTGCTGCCCATAGGCATTTGGGTGCCATTTGCATCGGTAGCGTTTTCAGGACGCTGCATTTCGCCCATATGTTCTCTCATTCCGCCGCCTTGCATCATTCCTGAATTACCACCGGTTGCGTTAAGAGCATCATCTGTGGATACTACCGATATAACTCCGTCATTTATGGTCATGACATTTTTACTTTCGATACCTTCGGTGGATTTTGTAACATCAATAACTGTATCAGCCCCACTTATGGTAAGGTTGCCATGAGCAGATATACCTTTGTCATATTTTGAACTTAATGAGAATTTACCACCGGTTATTTCAATTTCATCCTGACAATGAATAGCGTGCGATGCGGAATTTACATTTATTTCACCGCCTGATATAACCATCATCCACTCGGCATTGATACCCTTTGTAGATTTTTCAAACTCTATATCTGCCTCATCCATTTCCCACATACCTCTGCGAGGAGTTTCTTCTGCGGTCTCAGTTCTGGTTTGTGTGTTTTCAATTGGAGTTCCGTTGGTTTCGATATTTATTGTTCCTGCTGAAATATTAACAATAGATTCGCAGTCAATTCCATCGTTTATAGAAGTTATATTAACTGTTCCGCCTGTCATCTTAAATGTGTCGTTAATATGGATTCCGTCAGATGTTGCATTTATGGATATAACACCATTTTCAATATTCAGGTTATCCGATGCCTTAATTCCGTGACCTGCCGAAGATTCTATATTAAGACTTCCGTCACCTTTGATTTCAAGATTTTCTTTTGAATAGATTGCACCATCATCACTGTTTTCGGCAATAAGATAATTTTCTGTGCCATCGGAAAGAGTTATATAAGCTTTATCTGCATCTTCTACAAAAATACAAGGATTGTTGCTTGATGTGATTTTAGCTCCGCTTAATCTGATTTTAACATTTTCTTTTGTAGAAATTGTGATATTTCCGTCAGAAAGTGTTCCGCTTACGGTAAAATCACCGCCCTGTGTGATTTTAATTTGATTGTCTGTAATTTCAATACCTTCACCATCACAGGTCAACGTGTCAAGGTTGATTGAACCAATATTTTCTTTCCAAGATTCATCCTCTTCATCGTTAGAGGAGATAATTACTTTTTGATTATCTTCGTCCCAATCCACATTAAGACCGAAGCTTTCGGAAATAGCACGGGCAGGTACTAATGTTCTGCCCGACACAATTTGTGCAGGGACTTCTAATATAACGGTTTCATAAATCGGATTACCTTCTTCATCGGTATCTCCTTTATCAATTTGCAAGTCGGCTGAATCAATAGAAAGTGTAATTGTTTTTTTGTTCTTCCTTGCTGAAACAGTCTGTGTATCATTATCCCATTTTACCGATGCGCCTATTTCTTCAAAAATTTTTCTTAAAGGCACCATTGTACGACCATCAATGATTTCGGGCTTTACATCAAATTCTATAGGATTCCCGTCAAGCTCCACAGAAATTTCATCAGCGGATACGCTTGTTGCACCTATAAGCAGGCTAGCCGCAAGGCTTAAACATAAAATAACTGATAATATTTTTTTCATTTTCATTCACGTATAATAAAAATCAGTCAGAAAGGGGCTGATTTTTATTATTTCTCCCTTCTTTAAAATTTGTTATATTTGCAGGAGTAGCT
>CACXES010000102.1 GCA_902766745.1 uncultured Ruminococcus sp. | reverse complement strand
GGTGCGAGCAGTGGGACTTGAACCCACACGCCATAAGCACACGCCCCTCAAACGTGCCTGTCTGCCGGTTCCAGCATGCTCGCATTTATCAATGTCAGCCTTGAAAGCCAACTCGTTTATTATACTATTTTTTTTTGCTTTTGTCAATACATTTTTCCGGTTTTTTTCTAAAAATATTTGAATTGTTAAATATGTCATAAAACGGATGAAAAAAGCAACGGATTAAAGTCAAATTTCACTAAAGAGCGTCAGAAGCTTGACGGAGAATGAATCAGCACTGTTTGGGCATAATCGAAAAACGTAAATGCAAATTATTCCTGGAATGTAATAAGTTAATCCAAATTTTCCCGAAAAATAAGAATATACATAAATTATTATTGATTTATTCATATTTTAATAGTATAATCTAAGTGTAGATGTTCACCGCCTCTCTCTAAGGTAGGTTACATTTCGGAGGTTACATTTCGGAATTTCAGCGAGAGTTATAATCTCCCGCCGAAACCCTGAAGAGCTGTCGCTCTGTGTTGCTCCGATTAAAATAAAATAAAGCGTATTGCTGATATAGGGGTGCAAGGATATGAAAAATACAAAGAACACCGTATTAATAGTTGATGATGAGAAGAATATATGCGAGTTGATTCGACTTTATGTGGAAAAGGAAGGCTATGACGCAATAATAGCCAACGATGGCGGGAGTGCTGTTGAAAAGTATAAGCAGGCGCAGCCGGATATTGTCCTTCTTGATATTATGCTTCCGGTTAAGGACGGTTGGCAGGTATGCAGAGAAATTCGCGCCGTGAGTGATGTCCCGATTATTATGCTGACCGCTAAGGGGGAGACCTTTGATAAGGTTTTGGGGCTTGAGCTCGGTGCGGATGATTATATAGTAAAGCCCTTTGAACCGAAGGAGCTTATTGCAAGAATGAAGGCGGTTCTGCGCAGAAGCGAGAGCCGCAAGCCCGAAGCGGAGGAAAGCTCGGATTTGGTATTTGATGGGCTTAGGATAGGCAGGGAAACATATGAGGTATATCTTGACGATAAAAAGATAGAGATGCCGCCCAAGGAGTTTGAGCTTTTGTATTTCCTTGCCAAAAACAAGAACAAGGTTTTCACACGGGATCAGCTTTTGGACGAGATATGGGGATATGAATTTTTCGGCGATTCGAGAACGGTTGATGTACATATAAAGCGTATAAGAGAAAAGATTGAGTCGGATAATAAAAGCTGGCAGCTTAAAACCGTATGGGGTGTGGGCTACAAGTTTGAGACTAATGATAAAAATTAGTTATGTGTAACGAGAATAAAAGGAGACGGCACATGAACAGGCAAAGTATGTTCAGCAGGATTTTTACGATTAATATAATATCCGTGCTGTTATGTATACTTGTACTCGGCTCAACCGAGACTGTGCTTATGACAAACTATATAACACGGCAGAGCGAGGATTACTTAAGCAAAAACGCTGAGACAATCAGGAGCATGATACAAGGGAATATAAGCACAGAAGGGTTAAGCAACCTGATTAACGGCTTTGCTCGGGCGATGGGATGTTATATAATTGTGTTTGACGCTCAAAGCCGGGTGATAGCGTGCAGCACACAAAGCCATCTTGTCAGAAAGCCTCCTGTTTTTTTGAACGGTGACAGTACGCGTGCGGTTTTGTCGGGACACCAAAATTCGACAATAGGAACACTCGGCGGCATTTTTGATGAAACGATGTTTACTCTGCAAATGCCGATTAAGGATAACGCAGGGGCAACGGTCGGTGCCGTGTCCATGAGCCGCCCCATACCCGAGCACCAAAAGATGAAGTACGATCTGATAAAGATGCTTCTGTTTTCAAGTGTGGTTATTATAATATTCCTTCTAATTCTCACATATTTTATGGCGAGCAAAATTTCGGTGCCGATACGTCGGATAAGCGAGTCGACGAAGGAGTTTGCAAAGGGAAACTTCTCGGTGAGGGTGGAGGAGGATGCGGACGAGGCGACCGTATATGAGATTGCGGAGCTTGCCGAGGCGTTTAACAATATGGCGGCAGAGCTTGAGAAGTCGGAGGAGATAAAAAATGCATTTATATCCGACGTATCTCACGAGCTCAGGACGCCGATGACCACCATAGGAGGCTTTGTGTCGGGAATGCTGGACGATACAATTCCACAGGAAAAACAGAAGGAGTACCTTAAGATTGTCTATGACGAGGTGAATCGTCTTTCCAGGCTGGTTAACTCGTTCCTGGACATAACACGGCTCCGGTCCGATAAAATGGATTTGAAAATGACAAGCTTCGATATAAATGAACTTATTCGCATAGTAATAATAGGTCTTGAAAGCAAGCTTGAAGAACGGAAAATCGAGGTAGAGCTCAACCTTGACACCGAAAGCTGCTATGTATTCGGCGACCGTGACTGTATTATGAGAGTGGTGACAAATCTCCTCGATAACGCAGTAAAGTTCACTTATGACGGTGGAAACATAACGGTTACCGTTACACAGCTGCAGCATGAGGTCAAGATTTCGATACGCAATACCGGCTGCGGAATATCCGAGGATCAAAAGCAGATGATATTCCAGAGGTTTTACAAGGCGGACAAGTCCAGAAGCCTCAATAAGGGCGGTACAGGGATTGGCTTGTACCTTGTTAAGAATATATTGAGCGCCCACGGGAAAAATATAACCGTTGAGAGCGTTGAGGGTCAATATGCGGAGTTTATATTCACCCTCGATAAGGGAAAGCACCGCAGACGAAACGGCGACGGTGAGGAATAGCCGAAAAAATGCGAAAACAGGATATTTCATATTTAAAATCTCTTTTACACTTTGTTCATAAATTTGTAAATATTGATATATATAATATAAGCATAAAGAAAACATAAAGAATTATAAAATATAATTTAAGCTTGGAGGATAAAACCATGAGTGATTTCAATGACAAATTTGACAGAGCGTCGGAAGTGACCGAAAACGGTGAAGGAACCGGCTCGTTAAACAATAATTCCTTAGAAGACAAACAGACAGCGCAGAGCGAGGGTGCGCAGGGTGAGAAAGCAGAGGCTTATAACAGCGACTGTGTAGATTCTGCCACCGATGATATGCCGTCATATGAGCCGGATGCGGTGATTGACGTATCGTCGGATACCGAGGATGAATCTCGTTCGGTGGCGGAGGATATAACGCGTATTTCAGACGGATATACACCAAGCAGCGCTCCCGGAAATGCTTACGGTACTTACGGCGGTGTCAATCCGATGAACAGCGCAAATCCGATTAACAACGCAAATCCGATGAACAATATGAACAACATTAATAATATGAATAACGGGGGCAATATGAACGGACAGCGACCGTATTATACCGAAAATGTGCGATATAAAAAGAAGAGTCACCGCAAGGGATTTATAGCGGCGGTTCTTGCGATTACGGTTTTAAACTTATCCGTAATGGGCGGAATGTTCTATATGGGGCATAAGCTCGGTGTAAGCGGCCGACAGATTGCTTCAAAGCAGGAGCTTATGGACAGCCTGCACGGTAATAACTCCGGAGATAATACGGAGGGTGCTTCGCAGACCGTGGCAACGGGAAATGAGATGGCAACGACCGAGATTGCGAAAAAGGTAGGACCTGCCGTTGTCGGAATAAGAAGCACGGTTGACGGACAGATGACGATTTTCGGTACAGCCCAGTCGTCACAGGCAGAAGGCTCGGGTATCATTATAAGCAAGGACGGGTATATTGTCACCAACAACCACGTTGTTGACGGAGCATCGAAGGTTACGGTTATCTTAAATACAGGTACGGAGAACGAAGCAAAGCTGATAGGCAAGGATGCACAGACAGACCTGGCGGTTATAAAAATTGAGCCTAAAGAAGAACTGACGGTGGCAACTCTCGGTGATTCGAACAATATTGAGGTCGGCGAAAGAGTTGTGGCAATAGGAAATCCTATGGGACTTGAATTCTTCGGAAGCGTTACGGAGGGTATTGTCAGTGCGGTAAACAGAAGTATTACCGTTGACAACAGAACCATGAATCTTATTCAGACGGATGCCGCAATAAACTCCGGTAACTCGGGCGGTGCGCTGATTAACAGATTCGGTGAGGTCATAGGTATAAACTCCGTTAAGGTAAGCACCACGGGAGTCGAAGGTATGGGATTTGCTATCCCGAGCTCAGAGGCAAAGCCCGTTATAGCCGACTTGCTTGAACACGGATATGTTAAGGGACGTCCGGTTATAGGAATTTCGACTCGTGACGTAAGTGAATATCTCGCAAAGACCTATTCATGGCCGCAGGGCGTTCAGGTAATGGAGGTTACAAGCGAAGCGGCAAGGAGTGCCGGCTTCCAGCAGGGTGATATTATCACCGAGGTTGACGGTCAGAAGGTTACCGATACAGAGGAACTTAACAAGATTAAAAATACGCATAATCCCGGTGACACACTTAAGATGACGGTTTATAAATACGCTACCGGTAAGACCGAAACGCTGAGTGTTACACTGTCGGAGCAGATTCCGAGCTGATTTTTGCGGACAGATAATTAAATAATTAAAGGATCGTGAAATCACGGTCCTTTTTGAATAAATGCAATTAATGTTACGAATGCAATTAAGGCTGTGAATGCGATTAAGGCTGCGAATGCTGATTTACAATTTCGAAAAGAAGCTTTCGTACGGCCGATTCCTTTATCTCGAGCGCAAGCCGCTTAAGCTCGGCAAGCTTAGCTTCAAATATTTCGGCATTGAAGGGCTTGTCGGCAGTTATGTATATGCGCTCTGCGGAGGTGGGTTCTGCGTTGGAGAGGTCCACTGTATTTTCCTCTCGAAGTCTTTCGCCCTCTCTCATGCCCGTGCAGATGATTTTTATATCCTCGTTCGGGGTCAGTCCGTGCGAGCGTATGACCTCACAGGCGAGGTCATAAATATTTCGCGGCTCGCCCATGTCCAGGGCAAATATTTCGCCGCCCTTTGAAATTGTGCCGGCAGCAAGCAGAAGCTCGACAGCCTCCGAAACGGACATAAAGTATCTGACGCAGCGTTTATCTGTTACGGTTACGGGGCCGCCGTCGTCAATCTGCTTTTCAAAGATGGGTATGACAGATCCGTCCGAGCCGAAAACATTCCCGAATCTTACCATGGATACGGCGGTTTTGCCTTTTTTGTTTGCAAGGTAAGCCAGCATCTCTGCCGCACGCTTTGTGGCACCCATTACGCCAACGGGAGCTATCGCCTTGTCGGTGGAAATAAGAATTGCCTTTTCGGCACAGTATTCACATGCCAGCCGCAGCACGTTTTCCGTGCCGAAAACATTATTAAGCACCGCCTCGGAGACGTTTTTCTCCATCAGCGGTACGTGTTTGTGCGCCGCCGTGTGATAAACTATCTCGGGACGGTAACGGTCAAAGAGCTGTCTGAGAGCAGGCTCATTGCAAACCGATAGAATTTCGACCTCAACATTGTCAAAACCCCTTTCGCACAGCTCACGGTATATCATATAGGCATTGTTTTCGTATATATCGGCAATGATTATTTTCCGAGGCGAATAAAATGAGACGGCACGGCAGAGCTCTCTGCCTATTGTGCCGCCTCCGCCCGTAACAAGTACGGATTTACCACCCGCAAAGCTGCCGATATTGGGTGCTTTTTCGGTCATATGTACTCCTTTATGCTTTGAATCCGTTGGGATTTTTTTCCTGCCAGTTCCATGTATCGCGGCACATATCGTCAAGATCGTGAACTGCTTCAAAGCCCAGCTCCTCCTTGGCGAGGGTGGGGTCGGCATAGCAGCTTGCGATATCGCCCGGACGTCTCGGGGCAATTTTGTACTTGATTTCCCTGCCGCATGCCTTTGAGAAGGCGCTGATCATTTCAAGAACGCTGTAGCCCTTGCCGGTGCCGAGGTTGTAAATCAAAACACCTGTTTCGTCCTTGATTTTCTCCAGAGCCTTGATGTGACCGACAGCCAGATCGGTAACGTGTATGTAGTCTCTGACACCTGTGCCGTCCTTGGTATCATAATCATTGCCGAACACAGAAAGACACTCAAGCTTACCTATTGCAACCTGTGAGATATAAGGAATAAGATTGTTCGGGATACCGTTGGGATCCTCACCGATGAGACCGCTCTCGTGTGCGCCGACAGGGTTAAAGTATCGGAGCAGAACAACGCCCCACTCGGGATCGGATTTGCTGAGATCCTTTAAGATATACTCTATATCCAGCTTGGTCTGACCATAGGGGTTTGTGCAGGAGAGAGGAAAGTCCTCCTTGATCGGGACGGTGTGCGGATCTCCGTATACCGTTGCGGATGAGCTGAATACAATTTTCTTTACATTGTGCTTGTCCATTATATCGAGAAGGTTCAATGTGCCGGTTATGTTGTTGTGATAGTACCGCAGAGGCATTCTCACGCTTTCGCCTACAGCCTTGAGCCCGGCAAAGTGGATAACCGCATCGAAATCGTTTTCCTCAAAGACCTTGTTTGTGCCCTCATAGTCCAAAAGGTCAACCTCATAGAACTTAAAGTCCTTTCCGCATATCTTCTTAACTCTGTTCAATGATTCCTCGCAGCTGTTGTCAAGATTATCGAGAACGGCAATGTCATAGCCGTTGTTCAAAAGCTCGACACAGGTGTGGCTTCCTATGTAGCCTGCGCCGCCCGTAACCAGTATTTTCATATTTAATTCGCTCCTTTTATAGCTGTATTTCAGCAAATATTTATCATCAGTGTTAATATTATCATACTTCCGCCGGTTTGTCAATCGAGGGACAATGTTATAATCTTGATATCGGGTAAGAATTTTTTAAGCAAGCCGTACAAAGATGTTATTTTAGCAGATATAAGCGAGTTTAAAAACGTATTATTAGAGAAATTTTACTCTTGTATTTTGCACGGCATTATGCTATAATTAAAGGAAGTATCAGTTGATAGATTTATATTTTCCGACAATGTTCGATTTGTCGTATCGGAGGTAAATATATGAAGGAATATAAGGCGGGAATTGACGTGGGTTCCACCACGGTAAAGCTTGTTCTTTTGGACGAAAATAACGATATTGTATTCGGCGAATACCGTCGTCATTGTTCCCACACCCAAAGCACCCTGGCTGAGCTTTTGTGCGAGGCACGTGAAAAAACGGGAAATTGTCTGCTGCACGCAGGGATTACCGGTTCCGGCTCGATAAACCTCGGAAAGGCACTTGGTATAAGCTTTGTGCAGGAGGTTGTCGCGGTTGCGGCTGCGCTGGAGAGAGTTGCTCCGCAGACGGACGTTGCCATAGAGCTGGGCGGTGAGGACGCAAAGATAATATACTTTGACGGCGGTCTTGACGAGAGAATGAACGGTGTATGCGCCGGTGGGACAGGCTCGTTTATCGATCAGATGGCGGCTCTTTTGCAGACAGATGCGGAGGGGCTTAACCTTGAGGCGAAAAAGTACAAGGAGATTTATCCCATTGCCGCACGCTGCGGAGTGTTTGCGAAAACCGATATTCAGCCGCTTATCAATGAGGGCGCAACGAGTGCCGACCTTGCCGCCTCAATATTTCAAGCGGTGGTAAATCAGACAATCTCGGGTCTTGCCTGCGGCAAGCCGATACGAGGCTGCGTGGCGTTTTTAGGCGGGCCTCTGCATTTTCTGACCGAGCTTAAGCAGGCGTTTATACGCACCTTAAAGCTCACCCCGGAAAATATCGTCGACCCCGAAAATTCACACCTGTTTGCGGCTATGGGTGCCGCCACCGAAGCGGAGGGCGGCGAGGCGATTGAGCTTGACGCCCTTGCGGCAAGGCTCAGAGACGGCGTAAAGATGGACTTTGAGATAAAGCGTCTTGAACCGCTGTTTGCCGATGAAAATGAATACAAGGTCTTTTCGGACCGCCATGCCGGAGCGGTGGTGAAGAAGGAAAAGCTTTCCGACTATGCGGGGGATTGCTTCTTGGGAATAGATGCGGGTTCTACCACAACAAAGCTTGCGCTTATCGGAAGCGATGGACAGCTTCTGTACTCCTTTTATTCGGGGAATATGGGAAGTCCGGTAAAGACGGCGACCTTAGCGATGGAGGATTTGAAGTCGCAGATGCCGCCGACGGCTCGGATTGTGCGTTCTTGCTCCACGGGCTACGGCGAAGCATTGCTTAAATCCGCCTTCAATCTTGACGAGGGCGAGGTGGAAACGATTGCCCATTGCACAGCGGCGGCATTCTTTGACCCAAAGGTGGACTGCGTGCTGGATATAGGCGGTCAGGATATGAAGTGCATTAAGCTTCGCAATAATTCGGTGGATAACGTGCTTCTGAACGAAGCGTGTTCCTCCGGCTGCGGCTCGTTTATAGAGAATTTTGCAAGCTCTCTCGGTTATTCCGCAGAGGATTTTGCGAATGAGGCATTGTTTGCAAAAAATCCGGTAGATCTGGGTACACGCTGTACGGTGTTTATGAATTCAAACGTAAAGCAGGCGCAGAAGGAGGGTGCATCGGTTGCGGATATATCGGCAGGACTTGCGTACTCTGTTATTAAAAACGCACTGTATAAGGTTATAAAGCTTGCTGATGCGCACGATCTCGGAGAGCATATCGTGGTGCAGGGCGGAACCTTCTATAACAAGGCGGTGCTTTGCGCCTTTGAGAAAATCGCCGGGGTTAACGCCATATGCCCCGATATATCGGGAATAATGGGTGCGTTCGGAGCTGCGCTGATTGCACGGAATACATATCGGGGTCAGAGGAGCGAGATGCTGTCCTTTGATGAGATTTCGGCGTTAACCTACACGACCTCTACCGCTCGATGCGGAAAATGCTCAAACAACTGTATGCTGACGGTGAACAGGTTCTCGGGCGGCAGACGCTATATTACAGGAAACCGCTGTGAAAAAGGCCTTGGCGGAAGCGGTCGTGTAAACAACGCACCGAATATGTTTGAGTATAAGAGAAAAAGGTTGTTTGATTACAAGCCTTTGCCTGAGGATAAGGCAACCCGAGGTGTAATAGGAATACCGAGGGTTCTTAATATGTACGAAAACTTTCCGTTTTGGGCGACATTTTTTGAAAAGCTTGGCTTTTCGGTAAAGCTGTCACCCATGTCGGACAGAAGGATATATGAGCTGGGGATGGAATCTATCCCGTCCGAGTCGGAGTGTTACCCGGCGAAGCTTGCTCACGGTCATGTCCAGTGGCTGATAAATAACGGTGTTAAGACGATTTTCCATCCGTGTGTGTTTTATGAGCATCAGGAAACGCCCGATGCGCAGAATCATTATAACTGTCCGATCGTGGTATCCTATCCGGAAAATCTTAAAAATAACGTTGAGGCAGTGGCTGACGGCGATGTGAATTACATACGTCCGTTTATCGCCTTTACAAGTGAAAAAGTTGCTGCGGACAGGCTTGTTAAGGTCTGTGCGGAGGAATGGAAAATTGAAGCGGCAGAGGTTCGCAGGGCGGTATCCGCCGCATGGAGGGCACAGCATGAAGCAAAGGCGGATATCCGCACCGAGGGAAGGCGGATTCTTGAGCTTATGGAGGAAAAGGGCGGCTGCGGAATAGTGATGATCGGTCGTCCGTATCACATTGACCCCGAGATAAATCACGGTATTCCCGAGATGATTGCATCTTATGGATTGACTGTGTTCACCGAGGACAGTATTCCTGCGGATTTTGTGCCCAAGCGGCCCGTTCGTGTTAATGACCAGTGGGTATATCATTCGCGGCTGTATACAGCGGCGGAGTTTGTGAGGGAGAGAGATGACCTTGAGCTTATTCAGCTCAACTCCTTCGGCTGCGGTCTTGACGCAGTGACCTGTGACCAGGTGAGTGAAATTCTTGAGAACAGCAACAAGCTGTATACCGTACTTAAAATCGACGAGGTAAACAACCTCGGCGCAGCAAGAATACGCATAAGAAGCCTTCTTGCGGCGATGAAGATGCGCGGGGAGAGGGATATTCATGCAAAGCCTGCGCCGGTTGAGTACAAGCGAACCGAGTTCACAAAAAAGATGTATGACGAAGGCTATACCATAATTGCGCCGCAGATGAGCCCGATTCACTTTAACCTATTGGGTCCGGTGTTTAAGGCATACGGCTATAATGTGATTGTGCTGGATAACGATAACAGAAATGCCATAGATACGGGCTTGAAATATGTGAACAACGATGCGTGTTTTCCGTCGATTACCACGGTGGGACAGATTATGGAGGCAGTGACCTCCGGCAGGTACAATACCGACAAGCTTGCGATTATAATGACCCAGACGGGCGGCTGCTGCCGTGCAAGCAATTATGTAAGCTTTATCAGGCGTGCTCTCGATAAGGCGGGGATGTCGCATATTCCCGTTATTTCGCTCAATGCGAACGGTATGGAGAAGAACGAGGGCTTTAAGCTTTCGCCGTCGCTCATACTTTCTGCGGCGAGGGCGATTGTGTACGGCGACTTGTTTATGCGTTGTCTGTACAGAGTGCGCCCGTATGAGAAAACGCCGGGCTCGGCAAACCTTCTGCATAAAAAGTGGCAGGATATAGCTATAGCGTCCTTGGTGAATAAAAAGGGCAGCAAGAGCTTTTCGAAGGTCTGCCGCGGAATAGTGGAAGCCTTTGACAACTTCCCGATTGACGAGACGATTGTCAAGCCGAAGGTCGGCGTTGTAGGCGAGATATTGGTTAAGTATATGCCTCTTGCGAACAACCACCTTGTGGAGCTTTTGGAGGCGGAGGGCGCCGAGGCGGTAGTCCCCGATCTTATGGACTTTATGAACTACTGTATCTTTGACGGTGAGTATCAGTATAAGTACCTCGGAAAGAAGCTTTCGTCATATATTACCTCAAAGGTCGGCTTAAAGGCGATATATATGCTGAGAAAGCCGGCGATAGATGCGCTTGAGGCAAGCCGACGTTTTGAGCCGCCCATGCCAATTCGTGATGTTGCAAAGCTTGCGAAGCCGTTTTTGTCCATGGGAAATCAGTACGGTGAGGGTTGGTTCTTAACCGGCGAAATGGCGGAGCTTCTGACATCGGGCGTACCCAATATCGTGTGCATACAGCCCTTTGCCTGCCTCCCGAACCATGTGGTCGGGAAGGGCGTTATAAAGGTTCTGAAAAAGAGTTATCCGCAGGCGAATATTGTCGCTGTGGATTATGACCCCGGTGCGAGTGAGGTAAATCAGCTTAACCGTATTAAGCTGATGCTGTCCTCAGCGAAGAAAAATTGTGCGCCGAAGTCAGATGAACAATCGGAAAATGCCGCCGTAAAGGAAAATAAAGCGGCGGAGATTGTGAAATGCTGATTTAAAGTCAGGGGAGAATAACGTGAAAGCTACATTCACGTTAAAGCCTCTGTCGGATTAAATTGCCCGTGCGAAATTTTTCGGGGCTTTGCCTCGAAAATGCACATGGTCACAAAAATCTCTTATCATTCCTTGCCTTGCGGATAGGAGAAAATTCATTGCTGTTTGTGCCGGCGCAGGGCGGCGAAATGGAGATTTTGATGAAAAAATATAAAAATAAAATAATTATCGCAGTTGTTGTTGCGGTGGTATTGACAGCTGTATTTTGGTGGGGCGGAGATGCGCCGACACTTCGCGGGTGGAATCCTGAAGGGGCAGTGGGATTCGGTTCGGGTCAAGGAACCGAAATCCTCGACACCTCAGACACCCGAGAGAGTGACGCAGAGGTCAAGCTCGAAAATCCCGAGGGGGAGAACGGTGCCTCGGAGGAGGAGCCGCACGAGGAGGAAAAGCCCGAAGCCGAGAGCGGCGGACACATGACGGCAGAGGAAAAGATTGCCCTTGCGGAGCGTATGGCGCAGAATTCTGCGGAGGAGACAAAAAGCGGTGACAGCGAAAGCGGCGGAAGCGATGTTCAAGACAACACTCATGACATTGATTATTCAAGGGCAAACGGGATGGAGATAAATGAGGAAACAGGCGAGGACATATATAAAACAGAGCCTGTGCCGGAGGGGCAGCCGGTGCCTGTCGAGCCGAATGAAGCGGAGATTTCCGACAGGGAGATGACCTGCACTCTTTCGATTCGGTGTGATACGATATTTAATCATATATCATGGCTTGACAGTGAAAAGAGAGAGCTGCTCCCTGAGGACGGAGTTATTTTTCCGGAGCAGAGCGTTAAGTTTTATGACGGAGAGAGTGTGTTTAACCTGCTTGTGCGTGAGATGAAGCGGAACAGGATACACATGGAATTTGAAAGCACTCCTATATACAACAGTGCCTATATCGAGGGTATAGGGAATATATATGAATTTGACTGCGGCGAGCTGTCCGGCTGGATGTACAGCGTGAACGGCTGGTTCCCGAACTACGGCTGTTCACGGTATCGTCTGAATGAGGGAGATCGGGTCGAGTGGGTTTATACCTGCGACCTGGGCGCAGATGTGGGCGGAGAATATTCCGCAAGAAACGGAAGATGACAAAAGTTTGAGAGACTGTCGATATGATTAAGAGGGTGACGATATAATAATGAGGGGATGACGATATAATAATGAAAGAATTTAAGACCTATCATCCGATTGTGAACCTTGCATACTTTGTGCTTGTCATCGGCTTTTCCTGTGTTTTGATGCATCCTCTGTGTCTTACGACATCTCTCGTCTGCGGCTTTGCTTATTCGGCTGTCTTAAAAGGGAAAAAGACGGTTAAAACAAATATATTATTTATGCTCCCGATGCTGATCGTTATGGCGGCGGTGAACCCTGCCTTCAATCACGAGGGGGTTACGATAATTGCCTATCTTACGAACGGAAATCCTCTGACACTGGAATCAATTCTGTACGGGCTTGCCGCCGCTGCTATGATAGCTGCCGTTATATGCTGGTTCTCCTGCTTTAACGAGATAATGACAAGCGACAAGCTGATATATCTTTTCGGGAGGATAATCCCGTCATTGTCGCAGGTTTTGTCGATGACTCTGCGCTTTGTTCCGAGGTTTTCGGCGCAGCTTAAGACGGTCGCAAATGCGCAGAGGTGTGTCGGACGCGATGTATCGAACGGGAGCATAATTCAAAGGGCAAGGCACGGACTTGCAATTTTATCGATAATGACTACTTGGGCACTTGAAAATGCGGTAGACACGGCGGACAGCATGAAGGCTCGAGGCTTCGGATTGTCCGGGCGCACTGCCTTTTCAATATTCAAATTTGACAAGCGTGATATGAAGGCTCTTTTATGCATTTTGATTTTGGGTGTATATGTGCTTGCCGGAAAGATTTTCGGCGGAATGTATTTCAGATATTTCCCGTCCGTGAGAGGTGCGGGATTTTCGATTTTCGGGCTGAGTCTTTTTGCCGCATACCTTGCGCTTTGCTTATGCCCGATAATAATTGAAGTATGGGAGGCGGCAAAATGGAAGGCTTTAAAATCGAAAATCTGAGCTTTGCGTATCCGAACAGCGGAAAATGTGCCTTAAACGGTATAAGCCTTACGATAGGGCATGGGGAATTTATAACTCTGTGCGGAAAATCGGGCTGCGGAAAGACAACGCTGCTGCGGCTTCTGAAGCCTGCCATAGCGCCCTCGGGCAGCATAAGCGGCGGAATATATTTTGAAGGCAGACCGATATCGGAGCTCGGTGACAGAGAGCAGGCGGAGAAAATAGGCTTTGTTATGCAAAGTCCCGATAATCAGATAGTTACCGATAAGGTCTGGCATGAGCTTGCCTTCGGCTTGGAGAGTCTTGGATATTCCACTCCGGAAATTCGGGCAAGGGTGTCGGAAATGGCATCGTTTTTCGGGATTCAGACATGGTTTCACAAAAAGGTGACCGACCTTTCGGGAGGGCAGAAGCAGCTTTTGAATCTTGCGTCCGTAATGGTTATGCAGCCGTCGGCACTAATCCTTGACGAACCCACAAGTCAACTTGACCCCATAGCCGCACAGGAGTTTATAAAGGTATTGGAAAAGATAAACCGCGAGCTGGGAGTGACGGTTATCCTGTCGGAGCATCGTCTTGAGGACGCATTTCCGGTTTCGGACAGAGTGATTGTTGTTGACGGCGGGGAGATAACGGCGGACGCACCGCCGAGAGAGATAGGCGGAATACTTAAGTCTTTGAATCACGATATGTATGCGGCATTGCCTGCCCCAATGCGGATTTGGGGAGCGGTTGGCTTTGGAACGGAATGTCCGCTCAACGTTCGTGAGGGCAGATGCTTCCTCGAAAAGTATTCGGAGGTACATGAACTGAACCCTGATGTGATTCCGAAGTCAAGCGGACACAAAGAAGCCTTTGAGACGGCAGTGGAAATAAATGATGTGTGGTTTAGGTATGAAAAAAATTTGCCCGATGTCATAAAGGGACTTAATATCAAAATTGCCAAGGGTGAATTTGCGGCACTTGTCGGCGGCAATGGTGCGGGAAAAACAACGGCTCTTTCGCTGATGAGCGGTCTTAACGTGCCATACAGAGGTGAGGTGCGGATATTCGGCGAGGATATATCCGATATCAAGAATTTGCACTGCGGAGTTGTGGGAGTGCTTCCGCAAAATCCGCAGACCTTATTTGTGAAAAAGACAGTTTACCTTGACCTTGAGGAGATATTGTCGGATTTGAAGCTGTCCGCCGATGAAAGGGAAAGGCGTATAAAAAATATGGCTGAGCTGTGCCGTATTGAGGAATTGCTGAGCCGGCACCCATATGATTTGTCGGGCGGAGAGCAGCAGAGGGCGGCACTTGCGAAGGTGCTTCTGACCGAGCCGAAAATTCTTCTGCTGGACGAGCCTACGAAGGGAATGGATGCGAATTTCAAGGAGATATTCGCCGATATTTTGGACGACTTGAAGATCGGCGGAGCAACTGTTGTTATGGTGTCTCACGATATTGAATTTTGTGCCGAGCATGCCGATCTGTGCGCAATGTTCTTTGACGGCGGCATCACTTCGGAGGGGACGCCGAGAGAGTTTTTTGCCGGGAAGAATTTTTACACCACGGCGGCGAACAGAATGGCGAGGACACGGCTTCCGGAGGCAGTTTTGACGGAGGATGTTATTCTTGCCTGCGGCGGAGACGTGCCAAGGCATGAGCATAGGACGGATAGGGTTAAGATCTGCAAGCCGTCGGACAATGCCTCCGAAGCTTTGTCGGACACTTCGGACGAAAAAAGCGGCAGGCTTACTCTTGGAAGGATTGTGTCGGGATGCGTCTTTGCCCTTGCGTTTATGCTTACCTGTATATTCGGGATGAATTTATACAGCGATTGGCGAAGCTACATAATCGGGCTGATAAGTATTCTTGAAATTGCCGCCTGTTTCGCCTGCTTCTTTCCGCAGAAAGAGCTTGGCACAGCAGTAATTCAAACGGCGAAAAGCGAGAGAAGGCTTTCAAAGCGAACGCTTGCGGCGGCAGTTTTTGTGCTTATTGCGATTCCGCTGACAATTTTTGTGGGAATCTTCTATTTGGGCGACAGAAAGTATTATTTCATAAGCCTGCTCATAATACTCGAAACGCTTATACCCTTCTGCATGGTGTTCGAGAGCAGAAAGCCTAAGGCTCGAGAGCTTATTATAATCAGTGTTTTGTGCGGGATTGCCGTTGCCGGCAGAGCGGCGTTCTTTATGCTGCCGCAGTTTAAGCCGGTTGCGGCAGTGGTGATAATCGCCGGGGTTTGCTTCGGCGGAGAAACGGGATTTTTGGTCGGCGCCGTTACCGGGTTTGTGTCGAACTTCTTCTACGGCCAGGGGCCGTGGACACCGTGGCAGATGTTTGCCTTCGGCATAATCGGATTTGTCGCCGGAATACTGTTCAAAAAAGGATTTTTGAGAAAGACAAAGGCATCGCTGTGTATCTTCGGCGGAATTGCCGCCTTGATTTTGTACGGCGGAATTATGAATCCGGCATCGGTCATAATGTGGCAGGAAAAGCCAACGGCGCAGATGCTTTTGTCCGCATATGCCATGGGGCTTCCGTTTGATCTGATACACGCTGCCTCTACTGCGTTTTTCCTTTGGTTTATCTCAGAGCCCATGATTGAAAAGCTGGAGAGGGTAAAGCTGAAATACGGATTGCTCGGCAGGTGATTATAGGCGGCGTACGTGTGGCGCAATATGCTGAGATATCAGCGTATCCGAACAATAATATATTAAAAAAATTTCGAGCGGATGAAAATTTTAGTAAATTTCCCTCATAAAATTAAAAAAAACTATTGTATTTTTTTGAAAAAAATGTTACAATAGCATTTATGGGATGATATGCGTGTAAATTTACGGATTTTTACAGAGGCATATCGGGTACGAGTAATATATAAACCGGGAGATACACATTATGTTAAAGAAAAAATGGCTTCTAAAGGAAATTGATAAAGGACGGGTGCTGGAAATATCCAAAAAGTTCGGAGTTTCGCCCCTGACTGCAATAGTTCTTTACAACCGAGGCATAAGGGAAGATAATGCGATAAAAAACTTCCTTGAGAAAAATCAGGAGGGACTTCATGATCCGTTCCTGATGCGTGATATGGACAAGGCGGTTGAACGTATCAATGCCGCAAAGGAAGCCGGGGAGAAAATTACAATCTACGGGGACTATGATGTTGACGGGATTACTGCGATCGCTATTTTATTCAAGCATTTGAGCGGCATGGGGTTTTCCGTTGATTACTACGTTCCGGACAGAATGCAGGAGGGCTACGGAGTGAACCGTGATGCTCTCGATAAGATCAAGGAAAGCGGCAGCTCGCTTATCATTACCGTTGATACCGGAATCACGGCGGTGGAGGAATGCGAGTACGCAAGCTCTATAGGTCTTGATGTTATTGTCACCGACCATCATGAGTGCAAGGAGAAGATTCCGCAGGTTTATGCCGCCATTGACCCCAAGCGCAAGGATTGCGGCTATCCGTTTAAGAGCCTTGCCGGCGTAGGAGTTGTGTTCAAGCTTATATCGGCACTGGAGGGAGGAGCTTCCAATGCGGAGCTGATCGAAAAATATGCCGACCTGATGTGCCTTGGAACCGTTGCGGATATCTCGCCCTTGGTGGACGAGAACCGAGTTATTGTGACGGAGGGACTTAAGAGATTTAAGCACACAAAAAATGTCGGTCTTAAGGCATTGATTGATGTATCCGTTGGCGATAAGACGATAACGACCTCGACAATAGGCTACATTATTGCACCGAGGATAAACGCCAGCGGCAGGCTTGGCTGTGCATCAAGAAGCGTTGAGCTTTTCTTGACCGATGATGAAGATAAGGCAAGGAGCCTTGCCAAATCCCTGTGTGATGAAAATTCACTCAGACAGCAGACGGAACAGAAGATGTTCAGGGAGGCGCTTGAATACCTCGAGGAGCATCCCGAGGTGAAAAACGATAAGATAATCGTTATTGCTCACGAAAACTGGCATCATGGGATTGTTGGAATTGTTTCGTCAAAGATTACCGAGAAGTTTTATAAGCCCTCCATACTCTTTGCCGTGGACGGAGACGAAGCAAAGGGTTCGGGCAGAAGCGTTTCGGGCTTCAACCTTTTCGGAGCCTTGGAAAACTGCTCGGATATGCTTGAAAAGTTCGGCGGGCATGAGCTTGCGGCAGGACTTACGATCAAGGCTGATAATATTGAAGACTTCAGGCATAGAATAAACGATTATTCAAAGGACAAAATAAGCGATACGATGATTCCGACTATCATGCTTGATGCTGCAATCAAGGTTCCGTATATCAATATGGATACCGTGCACGATATAAACAGGCTTCAACCCTTCGGCGTCGACAATCCGACCCCTGCCTTTGCGGTCAGAAATATCAAGATACATAAGATAAGCGTTATGAGCGAGGGTAAGCACCTTCGAATGACACTGTTAAAGGAAGGAAAGTATTTAGATGCGGTAGGCTTCGGTATGGGCGAGTATTATCATTATCTGGAGGAGGGCGATTATGTAGATGTTGCCTTTGCTCTCGATATTAACGACTACAAGGGATTTCAGAATGTCCAGCTGATACTTAAGGATATAAAGAAGGTTGGAGAAGAATAGAAAACCCAAAACTGAACCATGAGCCGGCATACTGTGTCGGCTCTTATGTATTGGAGTGATGAAAATGGAAAATAAAACCGAGTATACGATAGAGAGGCTTTTGGATAAGGTTCGCAGCTATCACGGCGACGATAATATTGAGCTTGCGGAAAAGGCGTATAAATATGCCGAGGAAAAGCATTGCGGTCAAGTGCGTAAGTCGGGAGAACCGTATATAATCCATCCTATTCGCGTTGCGTTTACCATTGCGGATTTGGGGCTTGATGTACATTCCGTATGTGCGGCGCTTCTGCATGACGTGATAGAGGATACCGATTGTACCTACGAGGATGTTGCGGCAGAATTCGGAGAAACGGTTGCCATGCTGGTTGACGGGGTGACAAAGCTCGGTAAAATTCCGACCTCCACCAAGGAGGAGCAGCAGATTGAAAATCTGAGAAAGATGTTCTTTGCCATGGCGAAGGATGTGCGGGTTATAGTAATAAAGCTTGCGGACAGACTCCACAATATGCAGACGCTGAGGTATATGCCCGAGAGCAAGCAGAGATATATTGCGAGAGAGACCCTCGAGGTATATGCACCTTTGGCTCATCGTCTCGGTATGTCTAAAATTAAATGGGAGCTTGAGGATATTGCACTCAGATATATTGACCCGGTGGGCTACTATGAGATTGTGGATAAGATTGCGCAGAAGCGCAGCGAGAGAGAGAAATTTATCGAAAAAATCATAGAGATACTCAAGGAAAAGCTGAGCAAGGTACCGGACACTCCTCCGATCATCGAAGGCAGGGCAAAGCATTTCTACAGCATATACAGGAAAATGTTTATGCAGAACAAGACCATAGACGAGATATACGACTTGTTTGCGGTTAGGGTTATTGTGGACACGGTGGCGGAATGCTATGCGGTGCTCGGAACGGTTCATGAGCTGTTTAAGCCTGTGCCGGGACGATTCAAGGATTACATTGCCATGCCGAAGCCGAATATGTATCAATCTCTTCATTCGACACTGATAGGCCCGGGGGGAACTCCCTTTGAGATTCAGATACGCACCAAGGAGATGCACCACACTGCGGAAAACGGAATTGCCGCCCATTGGAAGTACAAGGAGGGTGTTTCCGGCTCCACGGACATGGACGAAAAGCTTGAATGGATAAAGCAGCTTTTGGAGATTCAAAAGGAGAATAACGCCGAGGAGTTTATGCAGGCACTGAAAATTGATATGTTCAGCGACGAGGTGTTTGTGTTTACGCCTAAGGGTGATGTGGTGAGCCTTCCGATAAATGCAACACCCATAGACTTTGCGTATTCGATACACAGCGCAGTCGGAAATCGCATGACGGGTGCTAAGGTGAACGGAAAGATTGTGACGCTGGATTATACCCTGAAAAACGGGGATATTGTTGAGGTTATAACCTCGAATACAAGCAACGGGCCGAATCTTGACTGGATAAAGATTTGCAAGACCTCTCAGGCGCGGAATAAGATTAACCAATGGTTCAAAAAGGTGAACCGTGAGGAAAACATCGAAAAGGGCAGAGAGATACTTGAGCATGAGCTTAAGAAGAGCTCTCTCCCCGTGTCATTCATGGAGGATAAGGAGCTTATTCAAGGCCTGATTCGAAAGTACGGGTTTAACAATGTAGATGACCTGTTGGCTGCGATTGGGTACGGAAGCTCAAATGCAGCGAGATTTGTCACAAGATTCAAGACCGAGTGCAAGAAGAAGTTTGCTGCGGAGAATACCCATACAGCCGCAGAGCTTATTCCGGTGCTTGCCCGGCCGCACAGTGAGACAAACAACAGCGGCGTTATAGTAGAGGGGATAGATAACTGCCTTATACGTTTTTCGCATTGCTGCAACCCTGTTCCGGGTGACGAGATTGTCGGCTATGTAACAAGGGGCAGAGGTGTCGCCATTCATCGTGCCGATTGTATTAATATGCTTAATGCCTTAAACAACGATCAGGAAAGCGCACGGTTCATCAAGGTTCGCTGGGCGGAGGATACGCAGGCAAGCTTCCTCTCCACGCTGACTGTTACCGCCGGAAACAGATCGAACCTGCTGCTTGATATTATGGCGGTGGTAGCTGAGCTTAAACTGGCTGCTACAAATGTAAATGCGAGAACGGGTAAGAATAACCTTGCCATAATCGAGATTACCATGGAGATTGACGATACGGATCAGTTAAATACAATAATAAAAAAGATAAAACGTGTTGACGGCGTGCTTTCCATAGTTCGCCGCAGACAGTAGGAGGTGCGGATATGAAGCTTTATTCATATGTTTTGGGTGAGCTGGGTACAAACTGCTATATTTGGGCAGACGAGAAGACGGGCAGTGCTATGGTGATTGACGCCCCTGATTGTGCGGAGGAGATTGTCAAGGCGGCAGAGAGCAACGGTCTTAAAATATGCGAGATAGTATTGACTCACGGTCATTTTGACCATATTTTGGCTTTGGCGGAGCTGAAGCGGCTGACCGGGGCACCGGTTTCTGTGTTTGAAAAGACGGAGAGATTTTTAAGCGACAGAGTCCTAAATCTCTGTCACTATGTGGGTGCCGAGTATGAGCCGATAAAACCCGATAAGATTTTTAAGGACGGAGACATTATCGACTTCTGCGGAAATTCGATAAGGGTCATACACACGCCGGGACATACCGAGGACAGCGTATGCCTGCTTTGCGGCAATACTTTAATCAGTGGGGACACTCTGTTTCGGCGAAGCGTAGGACGTTGGGATCATCCAACGGGGGATATGAAGCAGGAGATGGCATCGATCAAAAATAGGCTTATGACTCTGCCGGATGATACGCTTGTGTACCCCGGGCATGGAGCACCCACCACAATAGGAGAGGAGAGACGGGAGAACCCGTATGTAGAATGACCGAGAAGAAGTTACCATGGGGCAGCCTTACGGGCATCCGCCCCGCCAAAATTGCCGCAAGGCTTCTAAAGTCAGGCATGACGGAGGAAGAAGCGGCGGAGTATTTTGTATCGGAATACGGACCGGATATAGAAAAAGGAAGGCTTGCCGCAGAGGTTGCGGCAGCGGAGCGGCCGATATGCGATGCCATGCTGCCCGACGGCGTGAGTGTGTATATCGGGATTCCTTTCTGTCCCACCAGATGCCTGTACTGCTCCTTTGTCACCTGCGGCACAAGACAGGCGGCACGGCTTATTGATGAGTATTGCGTCATGCTGAAGAAGGAAATTTCCTACACTGCGGATATAATCAGATCGAACGGCAATAGAATAGAAACAGTGTACATTGGCGGCGGAACGCCTACAACGCTGTCGGCAGAGCTTTTGGATGATTTGCTTTTGCATATTTACAGTGAATTTGATATGTCGAATTGCAGAGAGTTTACTGTTGAGGCAGGCAGACCCGATACTATTGACCGTACAAAGCTCGAGACCTTAAAAAAACACGGAGTTGACCGAATAAGTATCAATCCCCAGAGCATGAACGAGGAGACGCTTAAGCTTATCGGGCGAAATCACACGCCGCGGCAGGTGAAGGATGCATTTTATCTTGCACGGGAGTGCGGCTTTGATAATATAAATATGGATGTTATCGCCGGACTTCCCGGGGAGACACTTGATATGTTTAAAAAGACACTTGAAGAGGTGGAGGAGCTTTCGCCGGAGGATACAACGGTTCATGTTATGAGTATAAAGCGTTCGTCACGGCTTCACGAATATTTGAGCGACTATAATCTGACCGACGGTGAGACGGCGGCGGAGATGGTTGACTTTGCTTATAAGTATTTAAAATCTACGGGTAAGCGGCCGTATTATATGTACCGTCAGAAAAATCAGTTGGGAAACCTTGAGAATGCTGCGTATTCCAAGGCGGGCTTTGAGAGCCTTTACAATATTTATATAATGGAGGAGGTTCAGACCATTATCTCACTCGGCTGCGGTGGAGTGACAAAGACGGTTGACAGGGACACCGATAGGATTGAGCGAATTTTCAATGTCAAGGAGCCGAAGGATTATATCGAGAGAATTGATGAAATGCTGGCGAGAAAGGACGCACTCAGAAAATTTAAAGTTGAGAATTGAAAATAGAAAATTATATAAATTAACTATTGACAAAATATGCTTTGACTGATATTATATAATTATAGCAGTATACTGACGTTAAAATTTCATTGAGACGGAAGATACGGGAATTTACAGATTTATTATGTGTATAACCGTGTCTTTGACACGGTTTTATTTTTGCTAAAGGCTTTGACGGAGGGGGATTAAATGGAAACGAGAGTTGCGGTTGTCGGCATTGTTGTTGAGAACACGGATTCGGCGGAGCAGATAAACGAAATTTTGCACGAATACAGCCAATACATAATCGGCAGAATGGGGATTCCGTATCGAGATAGGGGCGTCAGCATAATAAGCGTTGTGGTTGATGCGCCGCAGACTGCGATAAGTGCGCTAACCGGAAAGATCGGACGCCTTGACGGAGTTAGCGTTAAGGCGGCGTATTCGGGCATGAAATAGAAATAATATTTATAACAGGGGGAAATAAAAATGTACGATCCTAAATCATTAAAAGCAGAGGAGTTTATCTCCGATGAGGAAATACGCGATACGCTTGAGTATGCGGAGAAGAACAAGGATAACCTTGAATTGATTGACAGTATTATTGAAAAGGCGAAGAAGAGGAAGGGATTGTCGCACCGTGAAGCGTCGGTTTTGCTTGCGTGCGAAAACGAGGACAAGATAAATGAAGTTTATGACCTGGCGGAGCAGATAAAAAAGGATTTTTACGGTAACAGAATAGTTATGTTTGCGCCTCTTTATCTCTCGAATTACTGCGTAAACGGCTGTGTCTACTGTCCGTATCATGCGAAGAACAAGCATATCAAGAGAAAGAAGCTGACGCAGGACGAGGTTCGTGCGGAGGTCATTGCTCTTCAGGATATGGGACATAAGCGTTTGGCGATTGAGGCGGGCGAGGATCCCGTCAACAATCCCATCGAGTATATATTAGAGTGCATTGATACGATTTATTCTATCAAGCACAAAAACGGAGCGATCAGACGTGTCAACGTGAATATTGCCGCGACCACGGTTGAAAATTACAGAAAGCTTAAGGATGCCGGAATCGGCACATACGTGCTGTTCCAGGAGACGTACCACAAGGAGTCGTATTTAAGGCTTCACCCAACGGGTCCCAAGCATGATTATGCGTATCACACCGAGGCGATGGATAGAGCAATGGAGGGCGGTATAGATGATGTAGGCCTTGGAGTTCTGTTTGGACTTGAGCTTTACAAATACGAATTTGCGGGACTTCTGATGCACGCCGAGCATCTCGAGGCGGTTCACGGAGTCGGACCGCATACAATCAGCGTGCCTCGTGTAAAGCGTGCAGATGATATTGACCCGAGCAAGTTTGACAACGGTATATCCGATGAAATTTTTGCAAAGCTTTGCGCATTGATCAGAATTTCGGTACCATATACCGGAATGATTGTCTCGACCAGAGAATCGCAGAAGGTGCGCAATGAGGTAATTCGCCTCGGCGTATCGCAGATTTCGGGTGCGTCGCGAACCTCTGTCGGCGGTTATACCGAGGAGGAACGCCCCACCGATACGGAGCAGTTTGATGTATCGGATCAGAGAACTCTTGACGAGGTTGTGCGCTGGCTTATGGAGCTGGGATATATTCCGTCATTCTGCACAGCGTGCTATCGTGAGGGGAGAACCGGGGACAGGTTTATGAGCCTTTGCAAGAGCGGTCAGATACAAAACTGCTGCCATCCGAACGCCCTCATGACGCTTAAGGAATTTTTAATTGACTATGCAAGCGATGAAACACGCAAAATCGGCGAGGCTTTGATTGAAGCCGAGCTTAAAAATATCCCCAAGGATAAGGTGAGGGAGATAGCAAAGGAAAATCTTGTGAAGATTGAAAACGGAAGCAGAGATTTCAGGTTTTAGTCTTTGAATTATTAATTTGAAAAAAGGGGAGATTTTTATGAGCCTTAACGAAACACCGTCCGCAAACAGAACACATATAGGATTTTTTGGGTGCAGAAATGCGGGAAAGTCGAGCCTTGTGAACAAGCTTACCAATCAGCAGGTGGCTGTTGTTTCTGATACAAAGGGTACGACCACCGATCCCGTCACAAAGTCGATGGAGCTTTTGCCTATCGGTCCGGTGGTAATAATCGATACACCCGGATATGACGATGAGGGAAATTTGGGCGAGCTTCGCGTGGCAAGAACAAAACGTATACTCAATCGCACAGATGCGGCTGTCCTTGTGGTTGATGCCGAGGTCGGGAAGAACGCTTTCGACCGTGAGCTGGAGGAGCTTTTTAAGAAGAAGAACATTCCGTACGTTGTGGCTTATAACAAAAGCGATATCACGGAAATTGACGGACTTGCGGAGAACGAGATTGCGGTTTCCGCAGAGAGCGGCAGCGGTGTAAAGGAGTTAAAGGATTTAATCGGCAGAGTTGTGGGCGGAGGCAAGGAAAAGCCTATGGTGTCCGATTTGATTTCCGAGGGAGATGTTGTGGTGCTTGTTATACCGATTGATTCGGCGGCACCAAAGGGTAGGATTATCCTGCCGCAGCAGCAGATTCTGCGTGATGTGTTGGATATAGGCGCTATTGCCGCCGTGTGCCGCGAGACGGAGCTTAAGGCGACTCTTGACGGCTTGTCGGAGAAGCCTGCCCTTGTTATCACCGACAGTCAGGCGTTTGCAAGCGTGTCGGCAGATACGCCGGAGGATATTCCGCTGACATCATTTTCGATAATAATGGCGCGGTATAAGGGCTTGCTTAAATCCGCAGCTCGAGGAGTTTATGCCATAGATAAGCTGAAGGACGGGGATAAGGTGTTGATATCAGAGGGCTGCACACATCATCGCACCTGCGAGGATATAGGCACTGTGAAGATTCCTAAGCTGCTTAAAAGGTTTACGGGACGGGAGCTTGTTATCGAGACCTCGTCGGGCAACGGCTTCCCCGAGGATTTGTCGGACTATGCATTGATAATCCACTGCGGTGGCTGTATGATAAACGAGAGGGAGATGCTCTATCGGATCAAGTGTGCAGAGGATGCGGGAGTTCCCATTACCAATTACGGCACGGCGTTGGCGTACATGAACGGTATCTTTGAACGCAGTGTACAGATTGTCAAGGACGAAATAGGAATATAGAATTGAATTTTAAAACAGCATACAGGTGCGGAGATATGTTCCGCACCTGTTTTTGTGAAAGTGATACTTAAGCTATCGGGGTAATCCCTTATTTGGTGTAAACCTTAAATTTGAATACAAAATTATATTGCTTTATCTGCTTTAAAACGCACGAAGCTCTCTATAATGACTCACTCCCTCGAGGAGATTTTTATTATTCATCTAATTTTATACATGGAAGGCAAAGTGCCCATATGCGATTTGAAGATTTTCGTGAAAAAAGACATATTTGTAAATCCGCACATATAAGCGGCATCTGACACTGAATGGCCGTCGGAAATGTATTCTGCCGCCTTTCTGCAGCGGAAGCCGTTTATATACTGCACAATAGTCTGACCGGTAATTTTCTTAAATTCACGGGACAAGGTATACTTATCCGTAAGTACGTTCTCGGCTATTTCGTCCAGGGACAATTTTCTTTCATAGTTTGCGCGTATAAATTTGATAGCACTTTTGACTGATTCAAAGGATTGCCGCCTTATCGTATGTGCGTTTTCGGCGAGGGTATGATTTTCACGCAGCTCAATCAGCATTTCCGTTATAATTTTGTTAAGCTTCGCAGTTCGGCATATGTCGGCGTTGTTCTCGTACAAATCGATAAGAGCATGGAAGTAATCCGAGAAAGCTCTCCCTTCTATTTTTGGGGAAAATTGAAGCGAGGCAGGATTAATATCAATCTGCCTGCAGAATTGAGTATCTATAATAAGACAGGCATATTTGATTCTGTCGGCGGTGTTTGTGTGGTGAATTACATTGGAATTAACCAAAATAATGTCATTCTTTTGAAACGGAATAACCCTTTCATCTAACATAACAAATCCCTGACCTTCTGTGCATAGCTGAAGTTCAAGGTTGTCATGCCAGTTTGCCTCGTGGCTGTAGGACGAGGAGGTAATCTCTATGTCAGTTGAAAGCCGAAACGGCAGGTTGTTTGAAAAAGCCGTATACTCCTCATAGCGTGTGCCGAGCATCGGTATCACCTCTTACTTTTGAGTTAAAGACTTTATATATTTAGCTTGCAAGATAATGTTATTTTTACCCCAAATATGACATTGTTTTTTATGACGAATCCATTATACTGTTATTATAATACAAAGTTAGAAAAATTGCAAGTGAAAAAAGAGGTATAGTATGGGATTTAAAATAATAGCACAGCTTTTCGGAGTTGCAGCCATGGCAGCACTGTTCATAAGCTATCAGCAAACAAGTCGAAGACGGTTGATTACGGGAAAATTGTGTGCGGATTTATGTTGGTCGGTGCATTATTTGTGCCTTGCGGCATACGGCGGAGCAATACCGAATTTTATAGGAATTTTCCGAGAGCTCGTGTTTATAAATCGAGAGGAGAAAAAGTGGGCGGCGCATGTGTTTTGGCCGGTGGTTTTTATTGCGTTGAACTGGCTTCTGGGAATCAGAACTTTTGTGTCGGCGATTAATATTCTGCCGATCGCGGCGTCAACCTTTGTAACGATATCGCTGTGGTGCAGAAACCCGAGGCTTACCAAAATAATATCGCTTCCCGTATCTGTCACATTTATGATTTATGATCTGTTTGTGGGTTCATATGTAGGTATGGTGAATGAAGGCATTGCAATTTTTTCGATAATTTTGTATTTTGTTAAAGAATCTAAAGAAACAAAAGGAGAGAAGAATAATGTGTAGTATTTTTTCTGAGGACTTTAAGACGGAAAAGAAAGCTGCTGAAATCGAAAACAAGCCTATTACCGAGTTTTTGAAAATTATTTCGGCAGAGGTGTCGGAGGAGGCAAAGCTGAAGGGTGAAAAATTCGCACAGGAAATTACGGACGGCTTTGTTTCGGATTTTGAGAAATCGGAAAAGCTGCTGAAGGACGGAAAGGTGAACGAGAGGGATTTTATGGCGCACGTTTCAACCTTTGCAGTGATAAACGGTATGATTTATATGACGTACTATGCAAACACAAAGGAACCGTCAGAGGATCCCAATAACCAAACCGCCCGTTTTGTGTATTGCCCCGTAGATGATTTAGAGAATAAAACCTTCTTTGATATTCAGTCTGCGGGTGATATTTGCGGCGGCAGACGGGTTGATATGGTGTATGACACTATTTTGATGCAGAAGGATGATGATACATTATATATTTTATGGACTGCCAATGTAGAAGGAAATTATTACAGACTATATCGTCCGTTTAAAATCTCGACACAGGAGCTCGGAGAGATTTCGGTAAACAGATTTAAGGTAGCCGAGACAGTAAATGATTTCAGCATAAGCGGAATGAAAAGCGCTCTGACCGAGAACGGGATAGGCTATAAGAAAATGTACAGTGACATCGGAATTATGCAAAAGCTGTCTGTTCGGACGGAGAATGGCGAAAAGGTTTATTATACAGGAGCCTACAGCGGAGATTTCACCTGTATTATAAAGAGCAGGGATCTTATAACCTGGGAGTATGTTTCCGAACCGGATTTTGCAAACGACTCCATTTGGGAAAATGCGACCTATGTATTGGGTGATAAGTGCTTTTATTTTGTTAGACAGCATGATGAGTCAAAGTACGGCTTTTTGACAGTATATGATTTGGTAAATAAAAAATGGGAAACTCCGGTGCTGATTGAGGATTGTCAGTCACGGTCGGATTTTATTGTTTACAACGGAGGTCTGTATCTTTTTCATGCACCTGTGGACAGGGAGCATATCGGGATAGTAAAGGTCGACACAGATGACATCGGCAAGAGCGAGGTCGTGCTGCAGGCGCATATGCACACAAGCTGTTTTTATCCCTTTGTTCGGTACTTCGGAAATGATGAGCTTGCAATGTCGTACACGGTTGAGCGTAAGCACATAAGACTTGCAAGGTTTAAACCGGATAATTATTTATGATATTCTGTTTAATAGGGCGGGAATGGCAGTATTTTGACATTCCCGCCCTATTGTAATACAGTACGGATTTCATCGCTATGTCAAGGGCGGTCTTGTAAAAAGACCGCAAATATTATCCTTGGCATAGCGGAAAATTTGTGCTGTTCGAGGCTGCCTTTATACGCAATGTATATTCTTACATTTTATTTTAAAAAATCATTATTTTGAAAGAATTTCCTGTGTTAATATCATTATAGTTAAAGCATTTGTATATTGTTTGTGATATAATTTAGTTACAATACAATTATATACTTTTATATAAAATCAAAAATAATTATGTTATTTTTATTATTAAATAACAAAAATGTTCTGAAATATATGAGAAAAATATTGAAAAGATCTGTAAAGCTGAAAATGATGCCTATATCATAATACAAAAAGTTTAATAATCGTGTGCATTAAGGGTGTGTTTACACATACTTAAAGGATATTCTTAATTAATAAAAACAAAGCCGGAGGAAACAAGACAAATGACAGACATGAAAGCAAAGAGGATAGAAAAGATTATATCGGAAATTGAGTTAATAAGACGAACGGAAATAGAAAAAATACCTGCAAAATATATTGAATGCGGATATAAGGCTGATAACAAGCTGCCGATAGTGACGGATGAATGGAAGGATTTTGACGAAAACACGGTTATCGGCGGCTTGGATAATCATTGCCGGATATATTTCGAGATAAAAACCCCAAAAAGTGTCAGCGAGAATAATCAATTCAGATTGAAATTATTGAGCGGATACAGCGGAACCTTTAACTCGAGCAGAAATCCCCAATGTATTATGTACATAAACGGAGAGCTGGTCCAGGGGCTTGACTTAAATCACGATGAGTATATATTGGAAGCCGACACGGATTATAAAATACATATTTACTATTATTCGGGTATGTTCAGTGAAAAATACCATATGAAGATATCACTTGTTCAAGCCGATACGAGAATAGAAAAGCTTTATTATGATTTCAAGATTCCATATGACGCAGCAGAGCTTTTTGATGCTGAAGATTATCGGCATACAGAAACGATAAAGCATCTCAATATTGCGGCAAACTATCTCGATTTTACCGAACCGTTCAGTGACAGATTTTTCGACGGAGCGGCAAAAGCATGTGATTACCTTGAAAATAACTATTACGGTAAATATGCACCGCACGAAGCAACTGTCGATTGTATAGGACATACACATATTGACGTTGCTTGGATGTGGACATATGCGCAAACAAAAGAAAAGGTACAGCGCAGCTTTTCCATTGTGGTTGAGTTAATGAAAAGGTATCCTGAATATAAATTTACCATTTCACAGCCGCAGCTGCTTGAATATTTAAAAGAAGAAGCACCGTCTGTATATGCGGATATAAAAGAGCTTGTAAGGCAAGGCAGAATCGATATAGAGGGGGCAATGTGGGTTGAACCCGATTGCAATTTGCCGTCGGGCGAGAGTCTTGTGCGCCAGATAATATGGGGCAAGAGATTCATAAAGGACGAATTCGGCTTGGAAAGCAAGATTTTGTGGCTGCCTGATGTGTTCGGCTATTCTGCGGCAATACCGCAGATTTTAAAGAAGAGCGGAGTTAATAAGTTCGTAACGTCTAAAATCGGTTGGAACGAGTTCAATCAAATTCCGTATGACCTGTTTAAGTGGGTAGGTGTGGACGGAACGGAAGTGTCAACTCACTTTATGACTTGTCGCGATGAAGGCTGGGATAATTTGAGGGCTACTACTTATGTCGGACAGATTACTCCGGCTTATATACAGGGAACATGGGACAGACAGCAGCAAAAGGAATATACCGATGAGGTGTTTATGACATACGGCTACGGTGACGGTGGCGGAGGACCGACGGAGGAAATGCTTGAAATGCAGCGCAGATTACACCGCGGAGTTATCGGCGTTCCCAAAACAGAAATGATGACGGCAACAGAGAGCCTTAATCGAATAGAGGAAAAGTTTGAAAAAAATATTGAGAAAATCGGAAAAACACCAACGTGGAAAGGCGAATTGTATCTTGAATTTCACCGCGGAACATATACCTCGGTCGGCAAGGTAAAGAGATATAACAGAAAGACAGAGTTTATGCTGCATAACGCCGAGGTTTTATCTGTCTTGAATGTGCTTAAAGCCAATGGTACATACGATACAGAGAGAATAAACAAGGTATGGAAAACCGTACTTTTGAATCAATTCCACGATGTTATACCCGGTTCGTCAATTCACGCCGTATATGATGATGTTTTTGAAATGTACGAAAAAGCACAAAAGAGCATTAAGACGGTAACGGACAGCGCAATTGATGCGATAGCACAAAACATAAAGGGTGAAAACAAAACCGTTGTTTTCAATCCTAACGGGTTTAAAGTAACAGATGTCATAAAAGACGGAGATGAATACATAACCGTAAAGGATATTCCGCCAATGGGATGGAGTGTAATAGATAAAGCGGATGAAGTATGTACAGTAAGGACCCGGGATAAAACAATAGAAAATAAATTTTATAAAGTAGTATTTGATGAGAATTTTGACATAATATCAATTTATGACAAGAGAGAGGACAGAGAGGTTATACGAGCAGGCAAGAGGGCAAATGAGTTAATTATGTATGAGGACTTGCCGTATTCATATGATGCGTGGGAGCTCAGCGTTTATCACAAGGATAAAAAGTATAAGATTGATGAGGTTGTATCATATAAGCCGATATCGGAGGGCGCAAGAGCGGGATTTGAGGTTGTTAAGAGATTTAGAAATTCAACTATTACACAAAGGATATATTTGTACAATGAGCTTGACAGAATAGACTTTGATACGGTGATAGATTGGCATTTGCGTCACATTATGGTAAAAGCAGCATTCCCCGTTGATGTAAATACGAATAAGGCAACCTATGAGATACAGTTCGGAAATATAGAACGCTCTCACACAGAGAATACAAGCTGGGATGTTGCCAGGTTTGAAACCTGTGCGCATAAGTGGGTGGATATTTCGGATAACGGCTACGGAATGGCGTTGATGAATGACTGTAAGTACGGCTACAGTGTAGTTGACGACTCAACCCTGCAGCTTTCGCTTATGCGAAGCGGTAACAGCTCAAGCGAGGAGGTCAACGATCAGGGCGAACACATTATGTCATATTCGATTATTCCGCATAAGGGAGATTATATGGATGCGGATATAGTGAGAAAGGCGTATGCGTTCAACAATCCGATGACTGCAAGGGAACTTAATAATGCCGACGGAGAATTGGAGCAGAGTTTTTCGCTTGTAAATACCGAGAGTGAAAATATAGTAATTGATACGGTGAAAAAAGCGGAAAACAACGATAATACAGTATTTAGATTATATGAAAGCCAAAACAAAAAGGGAAAGGTTAAGCTTACTTTTGGCGTTGATGTAAAAAAGCTTTATCTTTGCGACCTGCTTGAAAATATTGAAAAAGAGGTAGAGGTTAAGGATAATACGGTGGAGCTTACGGTTAAAAATTTTGAGATAGTAACGCTTATGGCGGAGATTAGATAAAAATCAGAATAAGTTAACATGAAATGAACAGAGTATATGATTTGAGAAAACTTTGTAAAGAAAACAAAAATTTATAATATTAAAGAAGGATGGTGTGAATTATGAAAAGATTATTACCCCTTATTTTGTCCTATGTCATAATGCTTAGCGGTATTGCTTCATTAACGGTATTTGC
>CACXES010000101.1 GCA_902766745.1 uncultured Ruminococcus sp. | reverse complement strand
ATTATAATAATTTTACCGATTTCGTCATTTAGGATGTCGTTTACGAAACCACACCGAAAATCGGTGATTTTTATGGTATAATATAAAGGCATATAATATTTTATGAAAGGAATGGAAGATATGAAAAAAGCGTCAGTTATAATACTCAAAATACTTTTAACGGCAGCTACTTTATTTGCAAGTTATTATGCTTTATTTATAACCGCTATGATATTGTTTTCGAGCGGCATAAATCACATTATAGCGTACATAGGTTTAATTGTTGTACCGTCACTTCTGCTGCCTTTGATATGGCTGAAAAAGAGAAAGAAGTTTTTAATAATTTGGTGTATCTGTGCCGCAGTGTACGGAGCCGCTCTCGGAACAAACTTCGGAATAATCAAATATAACAAAAGTATCACTGTTAATACTTCTCCGAACATTGATATTCAAGCGTATCTGCCGTTTGAGGAAAATTCCAAAATTGTAAAGACGTACAGCAAAACATTAAAGCTTACCGAAAATCTGCCGAAAATTGACGGGGCTGCTGCATTATTCCCCGTATATTCCGCATTTGTGAACGCAGTATATCCGAATACGACAAAGCTGCACGACGGAATATTTGAGTATAACAATACCCCTGACGGCTATCGCCTTTTGGCGGAAAAAGAAACAGATATTTTTATCGGTGTGTATCCGTCCGATGAGCAAAGGGCATACGCAGAAGAAAACCAAACCACCTTTGAATATACGCCTATCGGAACGGAGGCATTTGTTTTCTTTGTTCACAAGGACAATCCTATCACCAATCTTACCACCGAGCAAATAAAAGATATTTATTCCGGCAAGATTACAAATTGGAAGGATGTCGGCGGAAAAAATGAGAAAATTGCCGCATTTCAGCGGAATGAGGGCAGCGGAAGCCAAAGTATGCTGAAACGGTTTATGGGCGATACGCCGATTGCGGATGCGCCTACCGAAATGGTAAATGATTTAATGGCGGGCATTATAGAACAGGTGGCGGATTATAAAAGCAAAACAAACTCAATCGGATTTTCATTCAGATACTATGTCGAAGGAATTATAAAGAATCCTGACATAAAAATGATTTCGATTGACGGCGCTGCACCAACCTCCGAAAATATCAGAAACGGCAGTTACCCCATTCTTACGCCGATTTATGCTGTTACCTACAAAGAAAATCAAAACGGCAATGTAGATAAATTACTTGAATGGATTTTATCCGACGAGGGGCAATACATTATAAACGAAACAGGTTATGTGGGAATAAAAAATTAGGAGGACAACACAATGAAAAAACTATTATCAATTATTTTAACTGCCGCAATATCAGCAACAACATCAATTTCGGCTTTTGCTAATGACAAGACAAATATAACCGTTTACAACACGGAAAAACACGGCTTATATATAACTGTCGGCGGAACGAAAATATATTGCGATAAAACCGAACTGCCGTTTATTGACGAAAACGACAGGACGCAAATTCCCATCCGTGCCGTCAGCAATGCACTAGGCAAAAAGGTAGATTGGAACGATACCGACAAGACAGTCACAATTTCAGATTATAACGATGACAAAAACACTGTTGTTTTTACTATTGATTCCAAATCAATGCTTAAAAACAATAACGCAGTCAATATGGATACAGAGCCTAAAATATTCAATAATCATACATATGTGCCGCTTAAGTTTTTGGGTGAAGCTTTTGAATGTGAGGTGGAATATACAACCGCAGACAGATTTTCAGATATAACCGTAAGCCGCATATCTGATTTTGCAGGATTCAATCAGGCTGACAGCATTACCGTATGGGGCAATATAGAAAGCCTTTTCCACGAAGCCGGAGGGCTGGGCTCTATAATGCCGTATGAAGGTGAGGCACCTGACTTAAACGCAAACTATATAAGAGCATATAAGGTAACAATGCGTGAGAACGATACTGATTCGGAATATGATGTCTATTGGGACACCTTGTATCATAAAACTTTTGTAAAAATGGACGGCGTTTTATATACGGCAAATGATGCTTTCCCTCGCTTTTTGGATTCCATTTTGGAAGCAGGCGGCGATGCGATTTATGTTGTTGATGATAAGGACAGAGAGTTGTTTGCAAAATACGGTTGGAATATAAATTATAAACTTGCGTCGCTTACAGATACTTTGCCGCAATTTAATGAGTTTGGCGATTTTTCCGCAAATGAGTATTATTATCTCTACAACAATGAACTTTCAAAGGATATTGGACTTGATTTAAGCAAGTATGCCGAAAAAGATGTAACGGTTGATATTTATCAGCTTCGTGAGGGTATGCCCGAAAAATTTTATCCCATAACCACCGCAAGAGGTATCGTTGTTAAATACGAAAACGAAATTATAGGAGCGTTTATAAGCACAGGACGGCATCAAGTTGAAAATGCCTGCAGCTTACCGGGAAAGAGCTTTGATGAAATAACAAATATGAGTTTTGCAGACTTTATTGCACCTTTGCTGAAATCCGAAGATGATTTAAAATCAAAAACACCGGAAGAAATCAT
>CACXES010000100.1 GCA_902766745.1 uncultured Ruminococcus sp. | reverse complement strand
CACGCTTGTTAATTTTTTTCTTATCTATTTTTCCTGTTTCAAGAAATACTTCAAGCAATTCCTTATCGGGAATGCCGGCTCTTCCACCCATTTGGGTGCATTTAATTGTGGAAACTCCTGTTGCAAAACGTGCTGCCTCAGGGACGGAAAGTCCGTTTATATATGCAACATCAAAAGCTCCGTGAAAAACATCGCCCGCACCTGTTGTATCCTTAATTTCCGCTTTCATCGCAGGCTGAATAAACCTGTTGTTGCCATATATACCCATAGAACCATGTTCGCCGAATGTAAAAATTACTATATCAGGTCCTTTAGCTTGAACATATTCCATAACCTCATATTTTTCGTCATCTGTTAATTCTTTTGCTGTTTTCATGCCAAGCTCTTCACAAACACCGTCAAAATAATATTCCGAGCCAATGAAAATATCAAAAATATCATAGTTTTCATAAACATATGGTTTATAATACGCAGCGTCAACACTGACCTTTCCGCCGTTTTGGTGCATTATATCAGCAGCTTTTCTGACTGCATCGTTCACAAAGCCAACATGAATCATTTTTGCTGATTTGATATATTCTTCATTGATATCGCAAACATCAACCTCTCTTAATTCTCCGCCACGACTGATTAAGTGCTTTGATTTTGTTGAGCGTTCGGTTATGCAGATGCAGAAATTACTCCTTTTTCCGTCTGCGACAATCAAGTGTTCTGTATCCACGTTGTTGAACTTTAAATCCTCAACAATCATTCTTCCGAAAATGTCATCTCCGATAACTCCCAACATTGATACATTTGCGCCTAAATTGCCGGCTGCACACAATGCTGTCGCAACCCATCCGCCGCCTTGGAAGCTGCAATCATACATTTTGCTGCTGACTTCCTCATAAGGGATTTTTTCAAGCTCAACTACCATATCCTGACCGGGATTTCCTATCCCGATAATATCATATTTTTTCATGACAATCACCTTAAGGAATCATTGACATAAACTTAATGTCATAGTATTCTTCCAAAGACCATTTTGACTTGTCGCAGCCCATTCCCGATTGCTTTGCGCCGCTGTGCGGAGAAAATTCCGTACCGCCTCCGCCGTTTACAAAGAATTCGCCTGCAGTCACATTTTCAAAGAACGTGCTCATTTCCTTTGAATTGTGACCGAAGAAATATGCGGACAATCCGAAAATTGTATTATTTGCTTTTTCTATCGCTTCATCAAGAGTTTCAAAAGATTGAATCGGGATAATCGGTCCGAATATTTCTTCTTTAGATACCCTCATTTCATCATTCACGTCTTTTAACAGTGCCGGAGTTATATATGAACCCTTTTCAAATTCCTTCGGTATTTCTCCGCCCATAACCAATGTCGCACCGTTATCAGTTGCATCTTTGATTAAATCAAGCATCCTGTCTCTTGCTTTATTGTCAATGACAGGCCCCATAATATAGCCTTCGTCTTTCCATCTTCCGAGCTTAACCTTTTTAAGCTCCGTTGCAATCTTTTCGCACAGAGCTTCGTAAATGGAGCTTTGTATATATATTCTGTTATAGTTTACACAGGTTTGTCCAGCAAAACCAACTTTCTTTGCTACAATATTTGCCGCGACCTCATCCAAATCCGCGTCCGGCATAACAACAACAGGAGCATTACCGCCCAATTCCAAAGAATACTTTTTAAGTGATGTTGAGCTTTGCTCAAGCAATTTCAATCCTGTTTCATATGAACCGATAAGGCTTATAAGCCTTGGAATCTTGCTTTCGTTAAGCGTCTTTGCAACCTCGCTTGCAGGACCTGAAATGATATTTAACACACCCTTCGGGAAGCCTATCCTTTCGGCAATCTCACCTACATACAGCGTTGCAAGCGGAGTTTCGGACGACGGCTTAATTACACAGGTACATCCGGAGGCAATAGCCGGGCACAGCTTGATGCTTGCATTCCCCAAAGGGTAATTCCATGCGATATGGCCCACCGTTACGCCTACCGGTTGTCTTGTAACGATTTGATAATTCGGCTTATCGCCGTTGCCCTGATAAGGCAGAACCGTTCCCTCTACTCTCTTTGCTTGCTCTGCATAATATGAAAGACTGATTAGCAGCCAATCCACATCACCGCAGGCTGCCGGATACGGTCTGCCCGATTCCTTTGAAACCAATTCAATAAGCTTATCCCGCTCTGCGGTACAAGCCTCTTTTAATTTATACAGCCATTCGGCTCTTTCGTTTACCGATGTTTTTGACCAGGTTTTAAATGCTTCGTTAGCCGCATTTAACGCTTCTTCCGCCTGTGCTTTATCCGCACAGCTCACATAATCTATTATTTCGCCTGTGGCAGGGTCATAAATCGGCTTTTTATCGCCGTTTCCATCTACTACTCTGCCGTTTATATATTGTTTAAACATTTTAACAAACCTCCATTTAAAGTGTTCCTTTTGCACGCAT
>CACXES010000099.1 GCA_902766745.1 uncultured Ruminococcus sp. | reverse complement strand
GCACTGCTCTCTGACGACTGCTCAGGATACATACGAAATGTTTACAAGTGCTTTGGCATGGAGTTGGCACGCAATACCACATGGCAGTCTTCAATGCCGATGGCAAAGGTTAATATGACCGATATGTGCCGTGAGGAACGACTGACGGTTCTTGATGCACTGCCCTTTGGGTCGATTTTGTTTTTTAATGGTCACGAGATGCTATACCTCGGAAAAGAGAACGGGAAATATTATGTTATCAGCGCTACGGGCAATATTCTTGAACCGAAAGAAGGTTTAAATCGCCAGCGTATCCGCAGTACAATTATCAACACGCTGGATACAAGAAGGGCGAACGGTGTTACATGGCTTGATTCGTTGACTGTTGTCAACGTACCCTATTGGAGTTTAACATCTGATAATGCTGACAGTATTCCAAAGCAAGCATGGTATCATGACGCAGTTGCATTTTGCATGAAAAATAATATTATGCAGGGATATCAAGACAATATGTTTTATCCCGATGAAGAAATTACCCGTTGTCAGTTGGTAAAGATTTTGTGGAATCTGGAGGGTAAGCCCACTGCCGGCGAAACAGTAACATTTATTGATGTGGCAGATGATGCCTGGTATGCTGACGCTGTCATGTGGGCGGTGACTGAAAACCTTATTTTTGGAGAAAGCAATAAAACATTTTTGCCGGATGATACTATAACACGCGAACAGCTTGCGGCAGTGTTGCACCGTTATGCGCAGTATAAGGAATATGACACGACTATAGGTGAAAACACTAATATTCTTTCTTATGATGATGCTTATGACATTTCCGAGTATGCGATAGCTTCTGTGCAGTATGCCGTCGGCAGTGGCTTGATGAAAGGAAAAGCAGAGAACACTTTAAACCCTAAGGATGACGTAACAAGAGCGGAAACAGCGCAGATACTATACAGGTTTATTGAAAGCAACAATTAAACGGAGGTGCAGCTATGTCTGATAAAGTAAGTTACAAAAGATTGTGGAAGCTTCTCATTGATAATGATATCAAGACCGGTGCGGAGCTAAGTCAAAAGGCAGAAATAGCGCCGAGTACAATATCAAAAATGAGGCAGGACAAATACGTGTCCATGGAGGTGCTTGTAAAGCTTTGCCGGTATTTTAACTGTACATTTGATGATATCGTTGAAATAGAGAAGGATTGAAATATAATGCCTTATTTTACTAAAGGGAGTGTAAACAGAGATGACGAATTTTAATGAAATGAGCCTGCTTAATGTGAGTTTGCTGGTGTTTTCTGCGTTGGTCACGCTTTTCTTATTGATAGGGGCCATCACAGATATGAATCGAAAAAGCCGGTTTATGAGCAGCTTTATTATACTGCTGATTTCCAATATCCTTATGCAACTTGGTGAAGCAGGAATATGGTTTTTTGCAGGGGAACTGGAGAATATTGTCCTTCTTAATATTTCTGCGATGATGTCGATGGTATTCAGTTATGTGTTAATCTCCGCCTATGCCCACTGCTTGACAGAATTTGTGTGTGAAAGAAAAAAGGTATCTTTCGTTCCTAATTATATTATCCTGGCAATATGCAGCATCTACATACTGCTTTCGGTAATATCGCTTTTTAACGGAATGTTTTTCTCCTTTGATGAAAATGGGTGTTTTGTTAATGGACCGATGTACGGGCTTGTAAGAGCATTTGACCTGATTGTAATCATTATCGGAATATTTTGGGTGATGTGTTATCGCAAGATACTGACATTGCGGGAAATCTCATTTCTGATTTCATTCAATGTACTCCCTCTGCTGTCCATGACATTGCAGCGGTTCTGGGAGCCGACACCGCAGTATATGGCAGTAACATTATCCTTGATTGTAATATATGTCCTGTTTCACGGTGAAATCACACGTCAGCTTGCTGACAGCCGTATATCCATTATGCTAAGTCAGATACAGCCGCATTTCATGCACAATATGCTGACAACAATTATGTATATGTGCCGAACAGAGCCGGAGGAGGCTGAGAAAACCGTAGGACAGTTTGCAGATTATTTGAGAGCTAACATGGACTCTCTCACATTAAAGCAGTGTATACAGTTTGAAACGGAGCTGAAGCATGTAAAAACATACTGGTCATTAGAGGAAAAACGTTTCGGGGACAAAATAAGAGCCGTATATGATATACAGGAAAACAGTTTTATGCTCCCATCCCTTACAATCCAGCCGATAGTTGAAAATGCCGTGAAACATGGCATGAGAAAAGGCAAACAATTGACTGTGACTATCAGAACATATTCTGATGTGAATAATTACTATGTTGAAATAAATGACGATGGCAGGGGCTTTGATGTCAATACATTTGAAAATGACGGAAAATCCCATATAGGAATAAAGAATGTACAGCAAAGGCTTAAAATGATGTGCGGCGGAGAGTTAATGGTAAACAGCGTGCCGGACCAAGGGACGGATGCGGTTATTAAAATTCCAAAATAAATTTTATAGAGCAAATCCATGTAACGGAAGAATAAGCATTACATGGATTTGT
>CACXES010000098.1 GCA_902766745.1 uncultured Ruminococcus sp. | reverse complement strand
TACCGCACCAAAATCAAATGTGTCAAATTCATAAAACATATATTCAGAATTCTCTAATCTGTATGTTGTGTTTTTGAATTCATATTCTTCTTTCCCGGTTTCCTTCTTTTTGGGATAGTTTTCTTTAAGTTCATTTAAATAATAATCATATGATTTTTTATAATTTTTTGTTAATGTATCGATTCTTTTATTAATTTTTTCCTGTATCTTTTTATATTTAATCATAAAACCACCCTATATAATCTGATAGCAAAACTATATTTATCCTCTTTTTCATTATAACATACATTTAGTTAATTAACAATATTTGTTTCCTCTTTTCTTTGTTTAAGGCGTATCAAAATTTAATACACCAAATAAGTTATGGCACGGATTTTTATGTCCGTGCCATCTGTGTTATTATGCATTTTTGAGTTTCGCTTTTTGTTCTGCAATTTCAGCTTTCATCTCCTTTATCAGTATGGCAAGCTTTTCTTCACATTCTTCTCTTGTAGGTGCGTATATGTTTCTTGCCATTCGTTTACCGTAGGCATCCTTTGGCGAGTATCTGCCCTCATAGAGATGGTCATTTATCTTACTTATACATCCTGTGCCAGGCTTTCTCATCTTGCCCTTTTTAGGCTCAAATTTGGCTTGTGGAGGCTTTTCTTGTTCTTCTGTGATTGTTTCCTCGTTGCCGTCCGTATCCTTGTTGAATCGGGCGTTAATCTTTTCAGCCGCTTCCTTTTTCATTTCCTCGGTGCTATGCAGGTATATATCAAGTGTTGTTTTGCTTGATACATGTCCGAGGATAGTGGATAAGGTTTTGATGTCCATTCCGTTTGCTACCGATGTGGTTGCGAAGGTGTGCCCCTATGGTATAATAAAGACAAACGGTGAAAGCCGCATAAAATCAAGGGTTTTGCGATTTATCTTGATATATTTCAGTTCTTTTTCCAACCCGAAATTTACAAGATTTTCGTCTTTAATAACGGTAATGTTAAGTTAAAGACAAAAGTTATACCCTGCAAAAGGAGGTCAAAATTTAATAAAATATCAACTGAGAACGCTTTATAACAAACCATAAGGCGTTCTTTTTTTATGCAATCACACACGGAAAGGAGGCACAACAATGTCGATACAATTTGAATATTTTTACGGAAGTCAAGCGGAGCAGTTTTCGTTTTACCGTATTCCCAAAGTCTTGTTTACAGATGAAACGCTTGCCGGAATATCTGTGGAAGCAAAGGTCTTATACAGTTTTATGCTCGACCGGATGAGTTTATCGGTTAAAAACTGTTGGTTTGACGAGGAAAATCGTGTATATATTATCTACACCATTGATGATATTTTGAGCGATTTCGGTTGTGCAAGGCAAAAGGCATTAAAGCTGCTTGACGAGCTTGAAAACGGAATCGGACTTATTGAACGCAAACGACAAGGGCTTGGCAGACCGAACATAATCTATGTAAAAAACTTTATACATAACCCAAAAGAAAAGCGGTATGAAAATCAAAATACCGAAAGTATGAATATCGAAAATCAAGAAGTATTAAATTCAAACTTGCAGAAGTATGAAAATCATACTTCAAGAGATATGAAAATCGAAATTCAAGAAGTTCCGAAATCATACTCAAATAATACTAATAATAACTATACTGATTTTAATGATACTGAAAAGAATAATACTGAATCGAGCGATACTGAAATCATATCCTATCCTATCAATCGTGGAAATGAGAATAACTCTCCTCCCTTGCCTGCGCCAAAAGGCATTGATACGATACGATGGATAGAAAATCGGCGAAAGTATGAAAAGCTAATCAAGAAAAACATTGACTATGACATTATCTCGGAAAGATACAGTAAGGCGTGGCTTGATGAAATTGTGGCAATTATGGTCGATGTGGTATGCAGCGACGAGCCGACAATCCGCATAAACAAACAGGAATATCCTCACGAGGTTGTAAAGAGCAGATTTTTGAAAATTGACTCGTCGCATATTGAATATATAGACTTCGCCCTGCGGAGCAACACATCAGATGTCCGGAATATCCGGGCATTTTTAATTACAACGATTTATCGGTCGTTTGAAACGGCGGATAATTGGTTTGCGGCAAAAGTAAAATACGATATGGCAAATGTATAGGAATCGGAGGCGGTATGTGTGGAAAATATAAAGCTGCTGGCAAATGCCATAATTCTGCAAGCGGTAAAAGATTACAGGCATACATATTCGCCGCAATGCAGAGCAGAAATCAAGCGTTTTTTTCGTTCCGAATGGTTCCGTGCTTTGACACGGCTTGACGGAGAAATGCTTATAACAAGATTAGAAAATGAAAGGAATGGTTTTTATGGGTAAAATAATCGCAATATCAAATCAGAAAGGCGGAACGGGCAAAACAACAACTACCGTAAATTTAGGTATCGGACTTGCAAACGAGGGTAAAAAGGTGCTTTTAATCGACTATGACGCACAGGGTAGCTTAACACAATGCTTGGGTTATCCAAATCCCGATGAATTGTCGGTTACAATTTCAAACCTTATGGAAAAGGTTATCAGAGAACAGCCTATTGCAAAAGATGAAGGCATACTGCACCACAAAGAAGGCGTGGACTTTATTCCGGCAAACATAGAATTATCGGGAATGGAAACGGC
>CACXES010000097.1 GCA_902766745.1 uncultured Ruminococcus sp. | reverse complement strand
TAACGTCAATCACAACTATCTTTAAGTCATCGTGATCTTTCTTGAATGCTTCTATCTGTTCTTCGAGACCTGCACCTATCTTATCAGAAGCAAGTGCGAAGTGAAGATTTTCAATCGGTTCAGCATTCATCTGGAACAATCTGTGCTGTAGTCGCTGATAGTTATCTTCCAAGCACAAGTACAACGCAGTTCCTTGAATCGTATCACGAACAAGAACAGGTACTCCTGTTGCAATGCTGAGGCAGATATCCATTGCCAACCACGACTTGCGAACCTTCTGTGCTCCTGCAAGCACATACAGCCCCTGCGTGAACAGACCGTCAATGATGAACTCCTTCGGTTTGAATACTGTTGTCAGTATTTCTTCTGCGGTTTTCGTTTGTAACATATTACTCATACGTTTCCTCCTTTCCTTCAGTGTAGAAACAAAATTGCCGCAGCTGAATCAACAACTGCGGCGTACATGTCCCTCTAATATATATTATGGGAACTTTTTTTCATTTGCATAAAATGTGGAGACATTTATTTTTCGTTTTCGCAGACATTTTTCTTACCGATATTCCATAATTATCACCTTCCTTACTGTTTTTGTCGGAACACAGCCGACAGTTTCTTTCGTTACGGGTAGCTGCTCGTAAGAAACATTTGTGTGGGCTGTGTCGGGAGGATTTCTACTCTCCACAAGCGAAAAATGTGGGAGCAGTATCCATTATGCAAAACACATTGTTTTTGCATATGTTATTTGCTCCTGAGAGTGACATTCCGAAAAACAATAATGATTTAATGAGAACTGAACGTTTCTCACTATAGCTGTAGTACAGGTGATGCTTCAAGAAACACTCAGCGATACAATCTGCTGCAAGGGAAAATCGACACGTTTCAGTAGTTCCTTCCTCACCGTTTTCAAACGTGAGTAGTATGTGTACTGGCTGATTCCATTTTCTCTGAACCAAACAGTTATGGTCATGCCGTTGATATTTCTGCTATAACTCCTGAACATTTAAAGGTAACATCAAACGATGTTGGAAGTATCGCGGTTGAATGGAATATCGACAGAATCACGATCGATGAGAAGAAGGAAATCAGCATTCCTGTTACAATAACATCAGAAGCAGATAGCTTTGCGGACATCCTTGAAAATACTTCTTGCGTTTATTATGACCGCAAGGGTAAACCCAGTGTGTTTTACGCTGATGATATTTCTCTTCTGTAACATTCAAAGACATCTGTGAAAATTGTGACTTTTGTTCTAAGGAGCAAATCAATTTTTTATAGACTGCATCAAAAAGAACGAAAAGCAACAGTATTATAAGCATTGTCCCAAAAATGAAGACCATGCAAAAAAGAAAGAATAATATTGCAATCCATTTAAAAGTCGGATAAGCTTATGTCCTCAATGTCAAGACGTGGAAATCCATAAAAAATCCCCCTTAAGACGTAGCTGAAAGTAAAATACAAATTGTATTTTACTTTCACAAACCACTTAAGAGGCTAGTATATAAGAAAAACTGCTGCAGTTTCACATATTGCCCATTTACAGGGCAACTTTGATTTCTCTATTGTTATAAGGAATATATAAATTGTCATTCCTTGGCAGACAAAAAGGACGATAAAACATTCAGAGACTGAATTCCTGAAACATGAAGTTCAGTTTATTCTTTAATTGTTGAAAGTGATCTTTGCGTGATTCTGAGTTTCAACATCAATATCATACTTATCTTTGAATTCATCCTCGTCATTTTCAAGGTTAAGTGTTACAGAGCCGATTCCGTTTTTAATGTTTATGTCACCGTTGATAGTTCCGTTATAAACGAATGAACCGATTCCGAGTTCAAGATTCAAGCCGTCAAAGATGCTATCATTAACATCTATATTGCCGACTCCGCAATTAATCTCAACAGGCTCTGAAGCGTTCATATCAGTTATATCAATATAACCTTTACCGCAGCTTATATCAACATCTTCACCACTGATACCGCTGATACTACCTGATGCAGCACCGCTATTAATTTCGATTTTCTCATAAACATCCTCTGGAACATAAAGCTTTATATTTGCCTTTTCAAGCTTTTTAAGGTCGTAATTTTTCTTATTGTTGAAATCAATCCTGAAAGTATCATCGTCAACTCCTACCGCAAAATTCTCAGGTACGTCCTTTGCCTCTATCTTGAAATTATCATCCTTGCTCGTAGAGATAGTAAAGTTTCCAAATGATAGGTCGATACAAATTTTGGTAACAGAATCACCTGAAAATGTCTCATCAACATCCTTGTAAACAATATTCTTGTATCCTACACAGCTGCTGAATGATAAAAGAGCTGATAATATAGTAGCACAGATAAGAATCCCCTTACTGCTTTTGATGATTTTCTTTGAATTTAACATATAATATCGCAACCAATTCTTAATAATATTTTAAAGTCAATGTAAAATCAACAGCATTCTGAAATTATATTCAATAATTCTCCTGCTGTATATGTTGAACTGAACATTTCATCGAATTTTGAGTCATCAACAATAATGTCAAAACGCTCCTCAACCTTGTCAAGCAATGCAACAAAGTCCATTGAATTCAATCCGAGATCCCAATCCAGTCTTGTGTCAGATGAGATATTTTTTACCGGAACTCCCGAATAGTCTGCCAACAATTCAAAAAAATCCGTTTTATTCATTTATACAACACCTTTTTTCAATTAATTTAATACTGTCTGTCCTTTTGATTTTTCTGGATGATGTATGTAAAAAGTCATCTCTGAAAATTATCATTTTTTCAATTTTGAACTGGTTAGGAAGTTTCAAAGCACTTATCTGTTGTCGATAATTGTCTATAAGTTCCTGATTCGGCTTTCCTTCCCACTCCTTCACAGGTTTTACCGCAACTGCAAGAACGCTTGATCTGTTGGGCATGGAGTATGCAAATGCCATCGTCTCCTCCACACCTTCAAGATTATCAAGAATAATTTCAAGCTGAGTAGGAGAAACATTTTCGCCGTTATCAAGAATTATAAGTTCTTTCTTTCTTCCCGTGATAAATACATTTCCGTTTTTATCTATATGTCCAAGATCACCTGTCCTATACCAGCCGTCGTAAAATTCCATATGATCGTTTATGTCAAGAGCAAGCTGTTTTGCAACTATCGAGCCTTTAACGCAAAGCTCACCATCGATGACTTTCATTTTGCAGTAAGGCATTGCAGGTCCTACCGAACCTGTAATTTTGTCTCCGCAGCATATAACGGGCGAACATTCCGTGATACCGTATCC
>CACXES010000096.1 GCA_902766745.1 uncultured Ruminococcus sp. | reverse complement strand
CTGACTTCCGTTTACTTCCTTGTACTTCCGGTTCAAATGTGATATAGTGTATAATGACAAAACTATAAATTGAACCGCCCGACATGGCGGTTTTTTTATTGCGGATAGGCGGTGGTAGTATGGTATCGGTTGACCCGATAAGGGATAGAAATATCTATAACAAAATAAAGCATGACCTGAAGGAGTGGAACGAAAAGTATTACATAATGTTTTTGATAGGCTCGCTTCTTGCGCTGCGTATCAATGAAATACTTTCCCTCCGTGTCGGTGACGTTGCCGGCAAGAAGGAGCACACGTTCCGCCAGAGCAAGACGGGAAAGGAAATAACCATTGCCTTTAACAGTGAACTGACGGCGGCACTCAAAACCTACTGCGCCGGAAAAGACCCTCAAGAGGCGTTGATTCCGTGCCGAGACAACGAATACAAACCGCTGTCCGACAAGCGTGCATGGGTTGTGATGAGTACGGTCGGCAACAGGTACGGGCTGCACCTGGGTACGCACTCGCTGAGAAAGACCTGTGCGTATCATTATTATATGCAGACCAACGACTTGGCAACGCTCAAGGTATGGCTCAACCATTCTGCAGAGCGTGACACGCTGACATACATCGGCATCACGAAAGAGAAAATCCGAGAGGCAATGATCAACTTTAAAATATAGCATATAGATATAATTTTCAAACATCTACAAAGCATTTTCAGAAACGCCGAAAGCCCTTGCGGCAAAGGCTTTAGAGGGTAATTTTAAAACGTAGATACAATATATATTATATCTCGGTCACGGGAGAGGGGGCAAATGCGGCTTATGGGTCGAAAACCACTGCGAGAATGCAAGGCAGCTAACTGTCATACACTGACACGTGAAACTTATTGCGAACGCCACAGGCGTGAGAATACTAAGCCACAGGACACAGAGCGGCATAGGTTATATGACAAATACAAACGTGACAAAAAGACTGCGGCATTTTACCGAACCGCCGAGTGGCAGGCGGCAAGAGCCGCCGCAATGGCGAGAGCCTACGGCTTATGTCAGGACTGCTTGGCAGCAGGCAGGCTGACCGCTGCGGACATGGTTCACCATGTCAAGCCGCTTCGGGAATATCCGGAGCTCGCCCTTGAACCGTCGAACCTAAGGCCGCTTTGCAACAAATGCCATGCAAAATATAAATAAATTTTACATACCACCCCCCGGGGGGTCGAAAAAATTAGGTGACTGCTCCGGACCGCCGCCCAAGTCTTCTTTTTTTGTGCGCAGGTTTTGAGGGTGGGGTATGAGATGAGGTGAAGAAATTGGAAGAGGAATTGATGGACGAATTATTGAACGGCTTGAAGAACTACGGCAAGATTGAGTGGGATGATGAGGACGAGCTTCTCGGTATGTTGATTTCAGCTGCCCGTGATACGCTTGAAGCCGCAGGCGTATCGAAAGACAACGCTACATCGCTGTATCGTCTTGCGGTAGAGCGGCTTGCGATGCACTACTACGAGCACCGCGAGGAGGTCGGCACCGGTGCGCCCGTTCCCATGGGGCTGAACTGGATGATTGAGCATTTGCGTCTCGGTGACGCACTATAGATTGGAGTGATTTATATATGGGAAAGAGAGGTCCGGCGGCAAAGCCGACGGCATTGAAGCTTTTGGAGGGCAATCCCGGAAAGAGGGATATCAACCAAAGCGAGCCGAAATACAATCTCAGCGAGAAGGGGCGAAAGCCGCCTCCGTGGCTGGGCAAGCACGCAAAGGCGGAGTGGAAGCGGATATTTCCGCTTTTAGAGAAGAACGGACTTGTAACCGATGCCGATTATATGACACTTTGCGCCTACTGCCAGAACGTTGACACATGGATTTGCGCCGAAAAGCAGAAACGAGTTGAGGGAATAACCACAACAACGTCAAACGGCTGCGAAATTCAGCACCCGGCAGTCGGAATTGCCAACACAGCAATGACAAATATGCTCAAATTCGGCAGAGAATTCGGCTTAACACCGTCGTCACGGTCGGATTTATCGGCAGAAAAGTTTGAAAATACGGATAATCCGCTGCTTTCTCTTATGAAAAGGGCAGGGCAAAGCTGATGGATCGCACTACAAAATACGCAAAAATGGTGCTTGCCGGCGAGATAAAGGCCGGAAAGCCTGTGCGGCTTGCGGCGCAGCGGCACTTAGACGACCTTAAAAAGTCGAAAAACAAGAGCTTTTCCTACTACTTTGACAAGGAAACGGCAGAAATTCGGCTCGATTTTTATAATCTGTGCCGCCAATACAAGGGCGACAGTGCCGGAAAGCCGATAAATCCGGAGCTTTGGCAATGCTTCGTGCAGGGCTGCGTTTTCGGCTGGAAGCGCAAGGAGGACAAGCTTCGCCGCTTCACCGAGGTATATGAGCAGGTCGGGAAAAAGAACGGCAAGTCGACAGATGCGGCGTCAACCGCACTCTACTGCATGACGGTGGACGGTGAAAGCGGTGCGGAGGTGTATTCGGCGGCAACCTCACGGGATCAAGCGAAGATTATATTCGAGACTGCCCGTCAGATGGTTATGCGCTCGCCGGAGCTGTCGGAATATGTGAATGTTCTGACAAACAACATCAACGTTCCGTCCACTGCGTCAAAGTTTGAGCCTGTTTCAAAGGAGGCAGGAACCCTTGACGGCCGTGACGTGTACTTAGGTCTTATCGACGAGCTTCACGCACACAAAAACCGTGAGGTTTACGACATATTAAAGGGCGGAACCGTTGCGAGGTCGCAGCCGATAATCTGGGTTGTGACAACGGCAGGCTTTGACACAAACGGGATATGCCGAGAGAGATATGATTATGCCATGAAGGTGCTGGAGGGTGTTATCGAGGACGACACCCTTTTTGCATACATAGCGCAGCCGGACGAGGGTGACGACATACTGAACCCCGAAAACTTCGTAAAAGCCAACCCGAACCTTGGTGTATCGGTTAAGATGAAGGACTTAATGACAAAGGCGAAGCAGGCGACGGAAATTCCGGCGGCATACAATCAATTCGCCTGCAAGCACATGAACCTTTGGGTATCGAGCTCCGTCAAGTGGATGAACATGGAGAAGTGGAACCGCAGCGGCGAGGGGATTGGGGTTGACCTCACGCATAGACGCTGTTACTGCGGCGTTGACCTGTCCGCAAAGCTCGATTTGACCTCGGTCGTGTTCGATTTTCCGTTAGGCGACGGAGTATATGCGGTTCTGCACCACAGCTTTATCCCCGAGGCGACAATGATTGAAAAGGAGCACAAGGATAATGTTCCGTATTCCGCATGGGTGCGGCAGGGATATCTGACCGCTATCCCCGGCGAGGTCATTGAACAGCAGTGGATAATGGAATATATTATGGCTCAGTCGCGGAAATATCAGATAGTCGAGATAGATTACGACCCATGGAACGCTTCGGAATTCGGGCAGCGCATGGAGGCCGAGGGCTTCACCTGTGTTGAGGTGCGACAGGGCGTGTATACCCTGTCGGAGCCGATGAAGGACGTGGAACGTCTTGCGGTTCAAGGGAAGCTTGTACACTTCGGTGACCCTGTTCTGAGGTGGGCGGTGTCAAACATTGTTGCGACAGCCGATTCAAACGGGAATATCAAGCCGGATAAGTCCAAGACAACCCAGCGCATAGACCCGGGCGCAGCAATGATAACGGCGCACAGCCGTGCCATATGCGACAATTACGTTGACCTTGAGGCTGCGATTATGGATGATGATTTTATTTTGTAAATGTGCTTGACAAATTATTTGATTATGCTATAATAAAAGCAGAAAAAGAAAAGGTTACCGTTTTCACGGTTAGCCAAAGTTTAATAGTTTTGTAGACCGTTATCCATTGACCGTGGGCGGTTTATTTTTTTATTGATACAATTAATAATAACAAAATTGTTAAATATAATATGTATTCCATAAAAAGTGTATCACATCCAATCCCGACTTATAATAAAGGGAATTGAAGAGACAACCGTCCTCGTAAAACTCCTATATGTAAAACCTATTATACAATATCAGACAAAATTTATCAAGAATAACCCAAAGCGTTTTGTCGATTATGATAATGCGCTTTTTTTATGCGCAATTTTAAGAGAAAGAAGGTGAGAAAATGAAGATAATCAACAAAATCAAGAGCAGATTTTTCAATTCAACAGGTGATATCGAAGCCGCTGCAGAGGACACGCCGCACGGCTGGTACACCATGGATGAGCTGTACGGCGCAGAGAAAGCCGCCTCACTGTCGCAGAGTGCGCTAAGGCGTGTCGGCACGGTTTACGCCTGTGTAAATTACCGAGCACGGATGCTGGCAAAGCTGCCGTTTCAGGTGTTTCACAAGGAAATAACCATTGACGGCGGCACAGAGTGCGAACAGCGGTTCAGAGCGGCGGCAGACCACCCCGTCCGCCGTATTTTGGAGCGCAGACCGAACAGGTATCAATCGCCATACGCCTATAAGATGTTTATTACGGCAAATATGCTGTGCCGAGGCTTTTGCGTAATATACAAAAAGTATGACAAATACGGAAATCTGACAGAGCTTATCCCCTGGAAGTCGCAGGAGGTCACCGTTTCAAAGCTTTTGAACGAGGACGAGTATGTGTATTTATACAAGGGTCAGACCTACACCGAGGACGAGGTGATATATATTCCGTATCTTTCATCAGACGGAAAGCGCGGCATTTCGCCGCTTTCGGTGGCGCGAGGACAGATAGAGGCAGTCGAGGATATGAATCGGCATCTGACCAACTTTTACAAGAACGGCGCACACAAGCAGGGCGCACTTAAGATGGGGCAGCCGCTGTCCATCGGCGCTAAGCGCAAGCTTAAGCGTGAATGGGCGGAGCTATACGGCGGAAGCCGCAACAGCGGCGAGGTAGCCGTACTGGATAACGGTATCGACTGGGTTGACATATCTTTGCCCATGACCGATATTCAGTTCATCGAGAGCAAGAAGCTGAGTGCCGTTGAAATTGCGGCAATATTTGATGTTCCTCCGTCGGCGATAGGGCTTGCACAGGAAAAGTATTCAAACCTTCAGGAAATAAACGACAGGTTTGTGCAGGATGTGGTCGCACCTGACTGTATCAACATCGAGCAGGCGCATGACTTTTCGTGCTTCATGAAGAACGAGGAAAGCTATTACACAAAGTTCAACATTTCCGCCGGAATGCGCGGAAGCCCCGAAAAGCGTGTTGCATACTATGAAAAAATGGTTCAAATGGGCGTTCTGACAATTAACGAGGTCAGAGCCATGGAGGAAATGAACGGTATCGGCGATATTGGCGATAAGCATTATGCCTCGCTGAACTACACCACACTCGAAACCTTGGAAAAACACAAGAGGATAAATCAAGAAGAATAATCTTTAGGAGGTAAATATGAAATTTGATTTTTGTCAATTCAAAAACGGCACAGACAGCTCTGCATCGGAGCTGTTTTTTTACGGCGATATTGTGTCGGACAGCTGGTCTGCATGGACGGCTGAGGATCAATATCCGCTGAATGTTGCCGAATTACTTAAGGAAATCGGCGGCAGTGACATTGATATTCACATCAATTCGTGCGGAGGAGATGTATTTGCCGGAATGGCTATTGCAAATATGCTTCGCAGCTGCCGTGGCAGGAAAACAGTGTACATTGACGGCCTTGCTGCGTCTATTGCATCGGTAATAGCTATGGCAGGCGATGAGATTGTTATTCCGTCCAACGCCTTTATGATGATACATAAGGCATGGACTGTCGGCAGCGGCAATTCCGACGATATGCGCAAGCTCTCCGACACCCTGGACAAGCTTGACAGCGCAATTTGCGCAGAATATATGCGGAATGCGGCGGAGGGCGTGACCTCTGACAGATTTGACGAAATGATGTCGGAGGAAACATGGCTCACCGGTATTGATGCGGCAGAGCTGTTCAAGAACATCACGCTTGCGGACGAGGTATCTACGGCAGCTTCATGCAACAGCGCATTTATGGACAGGTACAGCGTACCGGAGGCGTACAACAAGCTTCTGCGTGTAAAAAAGCCGCAGAATACAAACGTTCCGAAGAACCTTGAGGGGCTTGCAAGCTTCGCAAAGACGATGCGCAGTGAATTTAAGCTTTAACGGCTTATATATTACATTCAAACAGAAAAAAATTAAAAAATTTATATAAAAAGGAGTTTAAAAAAATGAGTATCAGAATGAACAACGAAATCAGAGAGCTTAGAAATCAGTTGGGGACAGCCCTCGACAATATCGAGGCAGCTGTTTCAAACGGCGACGCAGCCGCAGCAGAGGCGGCAAAGAACGAGGCGGACAGGCTTAAGACCCTTTTGACGGCAGCAGAGCAGGCGTTTGAGGCACGCAGGAACATGGGGATTGACCCAAAAGACGGCGCAGACGAGGGCGAGGACAAGTACAATGCCGCACTTTTCTACAAGGCGATATGCGGCAAGGCACTGAATGAGACGGAGCAGAAAATCATTGCTTCGGCAAAGGCGGCGTACAAGAACAGCTACAGCGAAATTTCCAAGAAGGACGGCGGCTACACTGTGCCGGAGGATATTTCAACTCAGATTTATGAGTCGATAAAGTCCAAGGAGTCCGTGAGAAATCTTGTGTCCGTTGAAAATGTAAACTCGCTCAGCGGTTCAAGGATTTGGAGACGGGGCGATGCAAACAAGCTTTACAACACCGAGGAGGCGGCGGAAATCAAGGAAATGAACAACGCTCAGTACGAGCCGACCACCTACCGTCAGCACAAGTTTGCCGGCTTGATGTCGGTATCGAGCGAGCTTTTGGAGGACAGTGCGGTAAACTTCCAGCAGGAAATCACTTCATGGCTCTCCGATGCGGCAAGAGTTACCGAGAACTACGAAATTTTGTACGGCGTGGGCGGCGAAAAGCATTGTCAGGGCTTAATCTCCACCGCCGGTGCATACAAGGAGGTAACGGCACCCTCTGAGCTTACAATAGACTTTTTCAGAACGGTATCACTCGCCCTCGGCAGCGGTTACAGAGCAAACGCAGGCTGGGTAATGAATTCTTTGGCATTTGCGAAAATTTCAGAGATGAAGGATGGTAACGGCCGCTCGTTTATTCAGCCCGACCCGAGAACCCCCGACAGCTTTATGCTTCTCGGCTATCCGATAAGCGTTATGGACATTATCCTCACCGATGAGGATAATAATACCGTCCTGATGTTCGGCGACTTTAAGTCGGCATACAGAATGTTCTGCCGCCGTGACTTCGGTATTTCCTTTACCGATATAGGCGCAGGCGCATTTGAGAGCGATACACTGAAAGCAAAGGGCGTTGAACGCTTTGACGGCCGCATCTTTGATAAGGAAGCACTTGTCATTGTCCGTGGTCTTGCCGTTTCGCCGCTGACTGTTTCTAAGTCGGCGGAAAGCCTCAGCAACGATATAACCGAGGCGACCTTGAAGAACCTGACCAAGGCACAGCTGCTTGAGCTTTGCGACGAGCTTGAGGTTGCCGGAATGACCAACGAAAAGACCAAAACGGAAATAGTTGAGGCAATTTTGGCGAAGATCAATCAGTCAGCGGAAGCGTAGGCTAACGGTTGACTATGACTTACGGTGATATGAGGGACAGAGTTGTACTGCTCTGTCCCGGTTATAATTTCAGGAATGAGCTGGGCGAGACTGTGCCGGCGTGGACGCCGTTTAACCCGTTTCGAGAGAACAACAGGCAGCATCTGCCTGTGCTGACGGTGACCGAGGGTCAGCCGAGACCGCAGTATCTTCAAGGGAGCGAGGCGGATTTGTCAAAATATTCGATATGGGCAAAGGTCACGCCGACAACAGGCCGCGAATACGAGGAGGCACAGAAGCTGCGTGCGGAGCTGACCTATAACGTAAAAATGCGATACAGTGCGGCGGTGCGCTCAGACTTTAAGGTTCTGCACAGAGGCAGAATACTGGATATTATATCCGTGATTAATATTAACGGCCTCGGCCGTGAGCTGAGGCTTGTATGCTCGGAGGTTGATACATATGGCAAGGAAGTCTAAGGACGTATTCGGCTTTGATGAATTTGAAAAGGCTATGCTCGGAATGCAGAAGCGTTACGATGACGCTTCAACAGCGTTCATTGCCGCCGGTATCAGGCAGGGCAAAAAGAGAGCCAAGCAAGTTACACCAAAGGTAACCGGAAATCTCCGCAAGGGTTGGAAAGAGAAAAAACCTAAGGATTACAAAGGCGGCAAGGTCAAGGTTGGCTTGCTTTACAACAACGCACCGCACGGGCATTTGTATGAATATCCGCACAATGTAAAAAGCCACGGCAGAATTGTGGGGCGAACCAAAGGGCACGGAGTTTTGGAACAGGTCACTAAGGAATTTGATACACGAATCAACTCCGAAGCCGATCGTATTATCGATAAGATAACCCGGGAGGTAGAGATATGATTGAGGGTACCGATATTCAGAAGGCTTTGGCGATGCTTATGAGGGAGTCGGGAATTGAGGTTGTCGCCTATGAGGCGGCAGAGGGTGCGGACAAGCCTTGCTGCAGTATAACCGTCTTCCCGAGCGAGAGTACAAGAGCCGGTGAGTTTATTCAAGAGGACACCTTTTCGGCGGAGCTTGACTATTATCCCTCGGTCGAGACCTATGAGGAGCTTTTGAAAACGGCGGTAAGGCTCAAAAACATTATTCTGCATACCCTGTTGAAAATCGAGGACAGGTCACTGGAGACGGAAGCTGTCAAGCTGTCCGTAAGCGGCAGCGTGCTTGTGTTGAATATGGACTACACCATTGAGCAGCTTTACGAAGCCAAGCCCGAGGAATATGAGCCTGCCGAGGCTCTTGACTTTAGGTTTTTATGATTTTTATTTAAGAAAGGATGATTATTTATGGGTTTACCCGAAATGCTGATTGATATTAAGGCGGCCGCACGGACGGCGGTCACACGCTCGGGACGGGGTGTTGTTGCGCTCATACTGCGCGACTCCACCTCATCCGCTTCCGCAAGTGAATCGTATGCCAATATGGCGGCGGTCAAAAAGACTGCATGGACTGCGGCAAACTATGATTATATTCAAAAGACCTTTGACGGCTCTCCGTCTAAGGTTATTGTCGAGCGCATCGGCACAGACGGACAACTGTCTGATGCCTTGGCACTGCTTAAAAATAAGCGTTGGAACTACCTCGCCATGCCCGCCGCAGACGAGGGCGAGGTGACGGAGCTTTCGACCTGGATAAAGAATATGCGAGCGGCACACAAGTCGTTTAAGGCGGTTCTGCCTGACTGTGCGGCGAACAACGCCGGTATTATCAACTTTGCCGGCACGGGGATAACCGTCGGCAAAAAGAGCTACACTGCGGCGGAATACTGTGCGAGAATTGCAGGTATTCTTGCCGGCACAGCACTTGACAACAGCGCAACATACGCAGTTCTGCCGGAGGTTGACTCCATAACCGAGAGTACCGACCCGGACAAGGATATAAACGAGGGAAAGCTTATCCTGATAAACGACGGCGAGAATATAAAGCTTGGCCGTGCGGTCAACTCGCTGACTACGCTTAGCGAAAACATGACCGAGGATATGAAGAAAATCAAGATAATCGACGGTCTTGACTTAATCTGTGACGATATCCGCGACAGCTTCGAGAAAAATTACATCGGCACGTCAAACAGCTATGACAACAAGCTTCTGTTTATCAACGCCGTAAACGTGTATTTTGCAGCTCTGGAGCGTGACGGTGTGCTATATGACGAGTATGAAAACACCGCATTTATCGACACAGACGCACAGCGTGCGTATCTTGAGGGCATTGATGCCGCCTACGCCGAGTACACCGATGATGAAATCAAGCGTGCCGCAACGGGCAGCCACATTTTCGCCGGAGGGCAGCTCAAGCTTCAGGATGCAATCGAGGATATGAAGTTCACTATTTATCTTTAATTTTAATCTTAATCTAAAGAGAGGATGATTTTAAATGGCTGTAAAACCCACAGCACCGCGAGTTATGAGCGGCACACACGGATATGTATACTGGGATAACGAGGTTGTATTTGAGGTATCGAGTGCGGAATCGAGCGTAAAGACCGACCGCGAGGACGTTACCTTCTCCGGGGATATGTGGAAGGACTCAAAGCTGATGGGACTCGGCGGTGAGTTCACAATAAAGGTCCGCAAGGTTTTCTCCCGGGCAAAGAAGCTTGCAGAAGCCTTTTCGGAGGGCAAAGACCCACGTTCGGAGCTTGTATTCAAGCTTGACGACCCGGATGCCTACGGTGCGGAGCGTGTCGCTCTGCATAACTGCTGGTTCAATGATTTGAGCCTTGTAAATTTTGAAAACGGAAAAACAGCAGAGGACGAATTTTCGGGCGGCTTTTCGTCGTTCGATTATCTCGACTTTGTCAGCGTGAGATAGGAGGATAACCATGTCAAAGGAGGCAATTAAAAAACTGACCCTTGCGGACTTCATCCGTAGAAAGGAACAGGCCGAGGCTGCGGCAAAAAAACCGCAGACTGCGGAGCTTTATATAAAGTCACTGGGCGGTACGATAACGGTGCAAGAGCCGAGCACCGAAAGAATTTTAGATGCACGTGATTTAGAAGAGGACGGTGACGCATATATCGTATATCACTGCTGCGTTGAGCCGAACCTGAAGGCGGATGAGCTGTCCGACGGCGGCGTTCCACACGAGATAGTAAAGAAGATATTCAAGCCGGGCGAAATCGGAAATATCGCACGACAGCTTATGAATATGGCAGGATTTTCGGACGATTCCGTCACTGTTGCCGATAAGCTAAAAAACTGATAAAAGGGGACGGTGAGCTGTATATGCTCCACTACTACCTTGAAAAGGGTATCGCTCCGGAGTATATACTCTCCCTGCCCCCTATAAACAGGGCGTTTTATCTCGCTTCGGCGGAATTGACCGGTGAGGAGATAAAGGAAGCGTCACAAAACGGAGGTGAACGGTCATAGCAGGTAAAAAACAAATAGGCGCAACCCTTGTCCTTCGGGCAGGGGAATTTTTTACGAATGTAAAAAAGGCAACGTCAGCCACAGGCAGTCTGAAGAAAAAGTTTGACGATACCTCCTCGGGACTTAAAAAAACGGAGGGTGTAATGTCCTCTGTCGGCAAGAGCTGCGGCTCAATGGTAAAAAAGCTTGCCGGCGTTGCCACGGCATATGTGAGTGTGCGTGAGGCGGTAAGCTTTGCCAAGGACAGCCTTGAACTGTATAATCAGCAGGCTAAAGCGGAAGCACGGCTGAACGAATTAATGATGAATGTACAAGGCACAACAGAGGAGAGCGTAAACTCGGTCAAAAAGTATGCATCTGAGCTTCAAAACGTGACAACAATCGGTGATGAGGTCACTATTCAGGGAGCATCTCAGCTTGCAACATTTAAGCTGCAGGGTGATACGATAAAAACTCTTTTGCCGTCACTGCAGAATCTTGCCGTTTCTCAATACGGTGTCTCCGTCTCCGGAGACCAAATGCAGCAGATGGCAAACCTTGTAGGTAAGGTTATGACGGGAAATGTCGGTGCACTTACAAGGTACGGAGTGACTTTGGACGATACGCAGAAAAAGCTTCTCAAAAACGGAACGGAATCACAGAAAGCGGCTGTCCTTGTCGATGTATTAAAGCAGAACTTCGGCGATCTTGCTCAGACCATGGCTCAAACAGATGAGGGCAAGGTCATTCAGCTTAAAAATGCATGGGGTGACGTCAAGGAGGAAATCGGCGGTGCCTTAATGCCTGTGGTATCGGATATGGTCAGCTATCTGCGTGACCATATTCCGCAAATACGTGACTTCATCACGAATGCGGTTGATAAGGCAAAGCCGATATTGGAAAGTGCGCTCTCCGGAGCAAAGAAAGGCTTTGAATTAGTCGGAGATGCTGTCAAATGGGCTGCAGATAACTGGAATTGGCTGTGCCCTGTCCTTAAAGTTGTGGCTGCGATAATACCGGTTGTTACAGCGGCGCAGTGGGCGTTGAATGTTGCAATGACTGCAAACCCCATAGGTATTATTGTTGTTGCCATAGGCGTACTTATCGGAATGATAGCACTGCTTGTTATCAAATGGGATGATTTTGTCGCCTATTGGGGGCGATGTATTGATTGGCTGTGCAATATGGTTGACAGCGGTCTCGGCATAATAAAGCAGCAATTTATAACCGTATGGGACGGCATAACAGGCTTTTTATCCTCGGCTTGGGATACAATTTACAACGGTGCAACAAATATATTCGGTAAGCTCGGCTCAGCCGTAAGCAGTGTCTGGGACGGCATTGTCGGAGTTGTCAAGGGTGCAATTAACGGCATTATCAAGGGTATAAATTACATGATATCCGGTGCTGTGAGCGGAATAAATAAGCTGATAGACGGCATTAACGCCGTAACCGGTGCTGTGGGAATACCTGCAATACCAACGCTGACTGCGCCGCAGATACCTCTGCTTGCAAACGGCGGAATTATACGCCGTGCCGGTGACGTCATTGTCGGCGAGCGAGGTCCGGAGATGCTGCGGCTCCCTCGAGGGGCGCAGGTCGTGCCGCTTCCGGCAGGGGCAGCCGCCGGCGGAAATACTTATCAGAACACATTCTATGTGGAGGTAAACGCCTCCGACCGAGGTGCGGCGGAGAACTTTGTAAAACGGGTTAAAGAGATACTCGATAATATGTAAGGGGTGATAGCTTGATTAGGATATACTTATCCATTGACAACGGGGCGGAGGTTATGGAGCTTCCGGTTATTCCGTCGGAATTTTCGGTCAGCAAGCCGCAGAAGGATGAGATCTTCGAAACGGTGACCGGCGAACAGCTTGCCTTTATTGACGCACCCGATTTAAAGGGCATATCGTGGTCGTCCTTCTTCCCGTCAAAGGATTACCCATTTCTCCGCTGCGAGCGGCTCGCAGATGTTTGGCAGTACGGCTATATAATAGATATGTGGATAAAACGCAAATACCCCATACGCCTATGCATAGCCGGAACACCGATAAACATGGCGGTCAAGGTTACACAGTTCGATTATACCCTCGGCAAGGGCGGAGATATAAACTACAGTATCGCATTTAAGGAAATAACCTTAGTGGACACGGAAAGTGAGGAATTAACAGTGGCACAATACGAAGAATTATCAGCCAGAATAGACGAATTATCGGCGAAAATAGACGCCGCAACAGGCGGCAGGACAATCAACTCCGCCGAGGACGGCGCACCCATGTACGATCAGGCGATTCAAGCGTTCTGCGACGGCGGCTACATAAACGGCACAGGCAGCGGCCTTGATTTGACCGAGGATATGGCACGGCTTATCACTATCATGTACAGACTTTTGAGAGAAAAGGGCATATTATAGGAGGCTTAAAATGGCTACTGCAAAGCAATTTGTCGATACTGCCGCCGCCGAGGTCGGGAACGGTCCGTCCAAGTACAATGCCGGCGGTCAGCCGTGGTGCGCCATATTTGTAAACTGGTGCTTGAAAAAATGCGGAGACAGCCGTCAGCGAACGGCGACAGCGTGCAGCTTTGCCGATATGGGTTCTCTGCACAAGTCCTCGGACGGCTATGAGCCAAAGCCCGGGGACTTGATTTTGATTAACCTAAAATCAGACCGTTCATGGGCGGAGCACGTTGCAATTGTAAAGGCGTATTCAAACGGGAGAATAGCCGCGATAAACGGCAACGGCGGCGGCAACAAGGTCACCGACTCCACACGCCCGTATGACAGCAGTGTGACTGTTGTCGAAATGTCGTGGGACAATGACGGCAGCTCCGGCGGTTCATCAAAGGCTGACCTTCCAAAGATATTTTTAAACCCCGGACATGGGAAGTATCCGAACGGCACATATGACCCCGGCGCAGTCGGAAACGGTTATAAAGAAGCGGAGCTGACCCGTGAGGTTGTGCGAATAGTTGAGGGTAATCTTTCGGGCTACGCAGAGGTTACCGTGTTCGACTATGAAAAGGACTTATACAAGTATCTCGGAAGCACTGAATTCAAGTGGTCGGAATACGATTATTTTCTGTCGATTCACTTTGACGCAGGCGGCGGAAACGGAACGACCGTATATCGGGCAAAGAACCGAACCGCATCTGAGGTTGAAAATAAGCTTGCGGCGGCTGTGTCGGAGGCAGGCGGCTTTAAAAACAACGGCGTGAAGGAGCATCCGTCAAATCTCGCCGTGCTGAGCGCAGCCGACAAGGCGCAAAACGGCGGCACAACCGCAACTCTGCTGGAGGTGTGCTTCATTGACTCCTCCTCGGATATGCAGAGGTATTCTAACGGCAAGGAGGCCGTTGCAAAGGCTATATCAGACGCTTTGATTCAGGGACTTAACCTCACCTACTGCGGCGGAGGGCGTTGGGACGCTCCGTGGAAGGAGATGAAGCTTCCCAACAACGCCCGTGCGCTGAAGTCAAAAACCTATGAGCGATATTGGAAGATAAAAAATCAAAGCACGATAAACTACAAGGTTTCATGCGGAGATAATGCGTCCACCCACAGCACAAAGCTTCGGGTGTACAAGAACAGCTTTCTGATTGTCGCCCTCGGCAGCTATTACGGACCCTGCGGCACATATGTAAAGATAAGCTTTGATGATGGGACGGAGCTTCTCTGTATCAAGGGTGATGAGAAGGATGACCGCGAGACCAATACGGACGAGCCGCCGCACTCCTACCACACAGACGGCCCGGGCGTTGTTGAGGCGAACAGCATATCCTGCAACCTGCTTGAGGTTCAGGCGGATGTCGAGGGGAGCGACTGGCAGAGCGGTTTTAAAGAGGCACTCAATACCTACACCGGAAGGAATACCTACGATGCATCGATTACGGGCATATGGGTTTCGGATACGGAGCCGGTGTACAAAAACGGCGGAACAGCCTCCGAGGCGAATTTTTATAACACAAACGAAGTTCTGCCCATTCACCCGACTGTATTTAATCTGTCGGATATGATGCCGTCCGAGGATATTGCCGTTTATGTCGGACAACACAACATAACCGCAGCGTGCGGTGCTCTTTCGTGGACAAATACACTGCAGGAGCTGTCCACGGCATTTACATTCACGTCAGCGAAGTCTGACACGAGGTTTCAGACCCTTTACACACCCCAAAAGGGTGATATACTCCGTGTGTACATAAATAAGTCGGAGGTGTTCCGCGGCGTTATTCTCTCCGATGATACGGGAAACAGACACAGTAATTCATACACTGCGGCGGACGTGGGACGTTATCTGAATCAGACCACCGACACATATCAATTCAAGGGTATGCCGGCAGTGCAGGCACTCGAAAAGATTTTGTCTGACCTGTCAATCCCTGTTGCGTACATGGATGCAGACACCTTGGACGGTACCTTTATAACCGAAATTTACATTGACAAGAAGATTTCGGAGGTGATATGGGATATTCTGTCCAAAGTCGGCGGAATATGGAATTATGACATGGTTCCCACCGGAATCCGCATATACAAGGCAGGAGCCTTTGTATCGGAGCCGAAATTCAGAGTTGCGGCAAACACCGCATATAAGAGCAGCGTCAAATACAGAGGTGCGGAGAGTGTTTCATCATCAATCGAGGATATGAAAACCTCTGTCAAGGTTATTTCGGACACAAATGTTCTTGCCGCCGCACGGAACGAGGACGCCTACGGCAAGTACGGCTTTCTGCAGGAGGTTATCAAGCTTGAAAATGAGGACGATAACCCGAGCGACCTGGCACAATCCAAGCTGTGGGAGCTGTGCCGAGAAAAGCAAACGAGAAGCTTCCCTATGGTGGTGGAGCTGTCCGACTACACCCGTGCCGGGGATATTCTGTACGTTGACGAGGTTTCGTATTTAATCACCTCGGCACAGCACGAAATAAAAAACGGACGGCACAGTCTGACCGTTGATTTAGAGAGGATTGAATTATCATGAATGCGGAATACGAAATGGCTCTTCTTTTGAAGCAGCGTGAGAACATAGAAGGATACACGCCTGTCTTCGGGGTTGTTGAACAGCTTCCGGATATAAGAATCCGTCTGTCGGAGCGAATTGTCCTCGACGAGGACAACCTGGCAAGCATTCTCGACCTTAAGCGGCAGGACGCCGACAATAATTATATATGGCTTGGTCGCAGGGTTTATCTTCTGCCTATGTATAACTTAAACAAGGCTTATCTTGTGATCGGCGGTGATGAGCTGTGAAATATGACATAATTTTCGACTTTGATATGGGTGACATATCCTGTACAAGGGACGGCAATCTCAGCCTTGCCGCAGGGAAAACTGCTCTCGGACATCGCATACGGAAGGTTCTGCGTACTGCGCGCGGCAGATACCGCGTGTATTTTAACAACCCCTACGGCAGTGAGCTTGAATCGCTGCTGATAGGCAAGAGCCTGCCCTCCGCATATGTCGAGGCGGAGGTCGAGCGTATTGTCAAGGACTGCATCGAGAATATGGAGGATGTCACTTCGGTCGGCAGATTTTCCGTCAGACGTGACGGCTCGTGCATTGAGGTTGAATTTACCGTTTCCTCGATATACGGGGATTTGAACATTAAGGAGGTCTTATAAATGGCTCTTGATACATCTGCAAAGGGCGTGCTTTTGCGCCTGATGAGCGAAATTCCGTCAAAGTACAGTACAGACGAGGGCAGCGTGCTGTATGATATTATGGCGGCGGCTGCGATAGAATTTGAAGCGGCATATTCCGCCGTTGACGATAACATAAAACGAAATTTAATAAGCGACGCGAGCGGTTCTGACCTTGACGCACTGCTGTCACAGCTTGGATATTATCGAAAGAATGCGACCTATGCCGAGGGCGAGGTTACGATTTGCGGAACGGACGGCACTGTGATTCCAACAGGCACGCTTATTGCAAAGGGGCGTATAATCTACGAAACGACCGCAGATGCAACGGTCAGCGGCGGCAGTGCAGTCGTACACATTCGGGCGCAGTTGCCGGGAGAGAGCGGAAATGCGACTGTCGGGACGGTGAATTACTTTCCTGTCATGCCCGAAAATCTACTCTCTGTCAGCAATGCGGAGGCAGTGACAGGCGGAACGGATGCCGAAACGGACAACGCCTATCGGGAGAGGTATTTTTATTTTCTCGACAATCCCGTCACCTCCGGCAACAAATACGAATATGAACAGTGGGCAATGGAGGTTGACGGTGTAGGCAAGGCAAAGTGCTACCCAATATGGAACGGTCCCGGCACTGTCAAGGTGGTTATTGCAACCGCAGCAATGGAGCCTGCCGGCAGTGACCTTGTGCAGGCAGTGGCGGCGCACATAGAGGAGCAGAGGCTTGTGGGGCCTACGGTGACCGTAGCATCTGCGGAGGCGGTTTCGGTCAATGTTTCGGCTACCGTTTACACGGACGGTGCATACAGCCCGGACAGCGTAAGGCTTAATCTTTCGGATGCGCTGACTGCCTACTTTAAGGATTTAGGCTTCAGCGGCGGAGTTGTCCCGTATTCCGAAGTCGGGGCAATACTCCAGAGTATTCCGGGCGTGATGTATTATTCCGATTTCAAGCTGAACGGAGCACAGAACAATATCACGATTTCAGACGGGCAGCTTGCCGCAATCGGAACGATTAATTTAACACAGGGGGCGTAAGGATATGCAGCTTTCAAAATATCAACCGAGCTTTTACCGAACCTCGGAGGTTATGAGGTGTATTAATGCGGCTCTGGAAAAGGAGCTTGAACGGCTTCAAGCCGCCGCAGAGAGTATTCGGACGGAGCTTAATATTTCAACCGCGGTTGAAAGGATTTCCGACTGGGAGGCATCTGTCGGGCTTACACCCAACGACAATCTTACCATTGAGAGCCGCCGCAGCCGTGTTCTGGCAAGGTACAGACAGGCAGGTGCAGCGACAAAAGCAAGGATAAAAAGCATTGTAGAGTCCTACGCACGCGGAAGTGTGGAAATTATCGAGTATTCCTCGGAGTATACGGTTCTGATTCGCTTTACCGATAAGATAGGAACACCCGACAACATGGACGGCATTATCGAGCAGCTCGGCAGAATTATGCCGGCGCACCTCGCTGTGAATTTTGAGTACAAATACAGGACATGGCAACAGCTTCTCGATACCGAAAAGACATGGGGCGATCTGTACAATGCCGGTTACACATGGGACGATATATTGAACAAGGAGGAATTATAGTATGAGCGACAGCACGAAAAACTACGGATTTTTAACGCCGGGGCTTTCCGGTGCGGCAAACATCACCGTTCAGGACGGGAACTGGGAAAAGCTTGACACTGAGCTTATTAAGAAGGTCGATAAGGAAAGCGGCAAGTGCCTTTCAACAAATGACTTCACTGATGAGGAAAAGCAGAAGCTTTCCATGCTCTTTTCACAGACACTTACTCCGCCCAAGCTGACAACAACCTCTGCGGAGGGCGTTGCCATAGGTGCGGACGGCTGGACGGGAACAGGCTGGTTATGCACATCGGCAAATAAAAAATATGCCGTTGACTCAGGCAACAGTGTCGATACAAGTATCAGCGGATTTAACAGGTTCTGCCTAAAGCCTGCGACGGATAACGGAGAGTGGCAGAACTGGACGCCGTATTTTGATTATAACGGTACGGCTTACGAATTTTTCTATGCGCCCGGCAGAGGTCTGTATG
>CACXES010000095.1 GCA_902766745.1 uncultured Ruminococcus sp. | reverse complement strand
GCAGACAATGTACAGATTGCTTACATAGGCGGCGGCTCAAGAGGTTGGGCTTGGGGATTTATGACTGATTTGGCTCAAGCAGATGACATTTGTGGCACAGTATCCCTTTATGATATTGACTATGAGGCAGCCAAGCACAACGAAGTTATAGGCAATAAGCTGAAGGAACTTGAGGGTTGCAAATCTCCTTGGAGTTATCGTGTTGTCAAGGAACTCAGTGAGGCTCTGACAGGTGCGGATTTTGTAATTATATCTATCTTGCCGGGCACATTTGACGAAATGCATTCTGATGTACATACCCCGGAGAAGTACGGCATATATCAGGCTGTGGGTGATACTACCGGACCCGGTGGTATTGTCCGTGCTCTACGAACTATTCCTATGTATGAAACCATTGCAGAAGCAATTAAAGAATATTGCCCTAAAGCGTGGGTTATCAACTATACCAATCCTATGGCAGTATGTGTCAATACCTTATATCGAGTTTTTCCGGAGATTAAGGCATTTGGCTGTTGCCACGAGGTATTTGGCACTCAGAAGTTTTTAGCCAAGGTGTTGAAGGAAGAGTGCGGAATCGACGGAGTACAGCGTGAGGACATTAAGACCAATGTGGTGGGGGTAAACCACTTTACTTGGTTGACTTCTGCTCGATATAAGAGAATTGATATTTATCCGCTTTATGAGAGCTTCTGTGCAAAATATAAGGAAAGCGGCTACGCTGATGGCGGTGACGATAATTGGGCAAACAATTCCTTTGTAAGTGCTGAAAAGGTAAAGATGGATTTGTTTACACGATTCCATTATATTGCTGCCGCAGGAGACCGTCATTTGGCTGAGTTTTGCAACGGCAACTGGTATCTGCGAAATCCGGAAACCGTACGAGATATGAAGTTTGCTCTAACCAGTGTGGATTTTCGCAAAGAAGACTTAAAGGAGCGTTTGGCGAAGAGCGAAAGGTTGATCTCCGGTGAAGAGATTTTTGAATTCAACGAAACAGGAGAAGATGGTGTAAAACAGATTCGGGCACTTTTGGGACTGTCAGACTTAGTGACGAATGTGAATATTCCCAATCGGGGACAGATTCCCAATCTCCCTATGGGCGTAGTGGTAGAAACAAATGCGGTATTTCGTGCCGATACGGTAGAGCCTATTTTTGCAGGCTCGATTCCGGAAGAGATTTATCCTATGATTGCCGGTTTGGCAGAGGAGCAGGAACTTACTGTTCGGGCCGGTATTGAGCGTAATGTAGATTTGGCATTGAATGCCTTCTATAATGACCCGCTGGTAAATATTCCGTTAGAAGATGCGAAAACATTATTCTACGAGATGCTGGAAAACACCAAGAAATATCTTGGTATGTATAATTGGTAGTGTGCAATAAAGGAGGATTATCTTGAAGATTAACAAAATCATACAAGAGAGTATGCAGGATGTTCATAACCGATGTCCTATTCTAATAGCCTTTCTGGGTGACAGCGTCACCCAGGGATGCTTTGAGCTTTATAATGCACGGGAAAAGGGCTATCAAACTGAGTTCCGCAATGGATGCGGCTATCAGGTTAAGCTTCAGAATTTGTTTGATATGGTATTCCCCCAAGCGTCGATTAGTATGCTCAACGCAGGTATTAGTGGTGATTCTGCTCCCAACGGTGCCAAAAGGGTGCAACGGGATGTAATAGATTTTCATCCGCAATTGGCAGTGGTTTGCTTTGGCTTGAATGATTCTGGTCGGGGACTTGCACATCTGGAGGAATATGCTGAAGGACTGCAAAGTATCTTTCAACAGCTGAAAGCAGCAGAAATTGATGTTATTTTTATGACGCCGAATATGAAGGCTACCTATCCGTCCAGGGAACTAAATCTGGAGGATTGTGATGATGTAATAGAATCCAATTATCGTTGCCAGACTGACGGAACTATGGATAGATATATGGAACGTGCCAAAGAAGTCTGTGCTATGGAGGGAATTCCTGTTTGCGATTGCTATGAAAAATGGAAAAAAATTAACGCGTTGGGTGCGGACGTGACACATCTTTTAGCAAATAAGGTGAATCATCCCAATGAGAAGATGCACTGGATTTTTGCTTGGTCATTGTTTGAAATGATATTAGGACTTTAAGTTTGAAAAAGGAGGTATTCTTATGAATAAAGTTAAGGATAAAAAATTATTAGTTGGTGCCGATTTTGCAGGTTTCCCATTAAAAGAAGCGGTGGTTGCACACTTAAAGAGCAAGGGATGGGAAATTACTGATGTGGGGGTTCGCTCTCCTGAAGATAATGATACTGACCTAATGTTTCACAGGATAGGTCTACGTGTTGGTTCGATGATTTCTGAGGGTGAGTTTGAAAGAGCATTGATTTTCTGTGGTACCGGTATGGGAATTCATATTGCAGCAAGCAAGTGCCCCGGGGTTCATGCCGGTGTAGTAGAAAGCGTTCCTGCGGCATTGCGTGCTATTACCGGTAACGGTGTTAATGTTCTGGCTATGGGTGCGTTTTACGTTGCACCTCAGATGGGTTGTGATATTGCAGACGCTTATCTCAATGCGGAGCTGGGCAGTGGCTATGAGTGGTGGCACAATTTCTATGAGTTTCACAAGCTGGCCATTGATGAGCTGGATGCCTTTGACTATGAGGAGTATAAAAAGAATGGGTTTAAGGTGAAGCATTTGGGCGATTATCCCTTGCAGTTGGAAACCAAACCGGAATAATCTAACAGACAGACAGGGATTGTTGGGAATTATAAGCTAACTTAATGGAGAAATAACAATGATAGCAAATGATAAGATAAAATGACCGGAACGGGTCATTCAGTTTGGAGAGGGCGGCTTTCTACGAGGGTTTGTAGATTGGATTTTGCAGATTGTTAATGAGAAAACAGATTTTGATGGCAGTGTGGCTGTTGTACAACCCATTGCCGAGGGAATGTGTCAAATACTGCAAGAACAGGATTGTGTCTATACCCATATTATGCGTGGAATTCAAAATGGAGTCTCCACAGTAGAAAAGAAGAAGGTTGACGTAATTTCCCGTACGATTAATCCCTATGAGGATTGGCAGTCGTATTTGCAGCTGGCTGAGAATCCGGATTTTCGAATTGTGGTGTCCAATACCACTGAATCAGGTATTGCATATGATGCCGGGGATAAGCTGCACGACGATCCACAGAATTCTTTCCCGGGAAAATTGACAGTGTTGCTATATCAATTCTATTGACAAAAACAAAATAATATATTATAATAAAACAGGTGTTGCACAACACCTGTTTTATTATGTTCTGCGAAAGGAAGATTACTATTCCACCAAAACCGAAATATACCAAAGAAGAAATTATAAATGCTGCACTTGATATGGTAAGAGAAAAAGGTGCAGACTCTCTAACCGCAAGAGATTTGGGAGCAAAGCTTAACACGTCTGCAAGACCTATATTTACTGCTTTTGAAAATATGGAAGATTTAAAAAATGCAGTAACTGATGCAGGTGTTAAAATGTTTAAGGAGTATTCAAAGAATTTTACCGATTATACACCTGCGTTTAAGCAAATGGGTATGCAGATTATTTCTTTTGCTACGAAAGAGCCAAAGCTGTTTGAATTTTTGTTTATGCACAAAAATCCCGAAGCAGTACAAGGTCTTAAAACCGTTGAAGATACCTGTGTAGATGTGATTTCAAAAGACTATGGTTTAGGTATTGAGCAAGCAAGAATGCTTTTTGAGCAGGTATGGATATTTACCTTTGGACTTGCAGCTCTGTCTGCAATGAAAGTATATGAGTATACAGAAGAACAGATTTCGGATATGCTGACTCGTGAATTTACCGGAGCAGTTATGATGATGAAATCAGACTTAAAGAAAATAAATACAAATAAACCAGAGAAAAACGGAGGTAATAGATGATGAAAAACTTAACAAGAATTATTATAGGAGTAATTTTAATTGCGTGTGGTGTCATCTATATTTTAGGTGCCTTTGGAATTGCAGATATTAACATTTCTCTTGATGGATGGTGGACATTATTTATCATTATTCCATGTCTAAATGGACTTTTTACAAGCAAAGATAAATTTGGCAATTTTATAGGTCTCATCGTGGGTGTGCTTCTTCTTTTAGCAGCACAGAATGTATTTGAGTACGATATGATATGGAAAATAATTGTTCCGATTATTATCATTATGCTGGGTATTAAGTTGATTGTGAAATCAACTTCTCCCCAAAAGAAGATTGAAAATATAGAAAAAGGACAAAAGGAAAGTGTGGCAGCATTCAGTTCACAAACCATTGATTTTACTGACGAAGAAATTACGGTAGCAAAAATCGGAGCAGTTTTCGGTGGTGCAAAATGCAATCTTATGGATGCTAAAATACAGGATGGAAGTCGGCTTGACCTTTTCTGTGCCTTTGGCGGTGCTGACATTATTGTTCCTGAAAATGTGAACGTAAAAGTGAACACTTTCTGTCTGTTCGGAGGGATAAGCGACAAAAGAGTGATAAAGCCTGTCGATAAAGATGGTATAACACTCACAATAAACGGCTTTTGCATATTCGGAGGAGCAGACATAAAATGAAATTAAAAAATCCGTTATTAGTTGTAACCGATATAGATAAATCGGTTGAGTTTTATAAAAATGTTTTAGGACTTCATAAAATTATGGATTTTGGTGCAAATGTAACACTTACAGGAGGTCTGTGTTTGCAATCAAAAGAAAGCTTTAAAGAATTTATTGATAATCAAAATATAACATTTGGCAGTAACAGCTTTGAAGTATATTTTGAAGAAGATGATTTTGATAGTTTTGCCCAAAAGTTAGAGACGCTTGATATAAAATATGTTCACGGAATTAAAGAACACTCATGGGGACAGCGTGTGGTTCGCTTCTATGATCCTGATATGCATATTATCGAGGTTGGAGAAAATATGAAAACTGTTTGCAAACGTTTTTTAGACAGCGGAATGACCCCGGATCAGGTTGCAAAGCGAATGGATGTACCACTAAAATTTGTGAATGGATGTATGAGGTAATATATTATGGATTTCGTAAAACTGACACACGAAAATATAGAAAATGAACACATCTGCTGTGCTATTGCAAATAACAAAGACATTCAGGTTATGTCAAAAAAGAATTGGTTAAAAGATAGACTTGACGAAGGACTTGTATTCTTAAAATGTGATGTTAGAGGCAAATGCTTTATTGAATATATACCTGCAGAGTTTGCATGGGCACCAATCGAAGCAGACGGATATATGTATATCAATTGCTTGTGGGTATCGGGACAGTTTAAGGGACACGGATATTCTACTTGGCTTTTGGATAAGTGCATTGAGGATGCTAAAGAAAAAGGTAAAAAAGGCCTTGTAATTCTGTCTTCCAAAAAGAAAATGGGTTTTCTTTCTGATCCGAAATACATGAAATACAAGGGCTTTGAAAAAGTTGATACAGCAAGTCCGTATTTTGAGCTAATGTATTTGCCTTTTGACAAAAGTGCGGATAAACCTTGCTTTAAAAAGTCGGTACACACTCATGAAAATATACCAAAAGGCTTTGCTTTGTATTACACAAATCAATGTCCTTTTACAGCTAAATATGTACCTATAATCGAAAGTATGGCAAAAGAACGTGGAGCAGATTTTCAGGGAATACATATTGATACAAAAGAAAAAGCTCAAAATGCTCCTTCACCATTTACAACATATTCACTTTTTTATGACGGAGAGCTTGTAACACATGAAATATTGTCAGAAAAGAAGTTTGAAAAAATTCTTGAAAGTAAATCCATGCAGACAGATTAAATCGTGAATATACCGGTCCTGAACTTGAAAGAATGTTTAAAAAATCGGAGGATAAAAATGAATAAATCAATTTGTGGTGCCAATTGTGCCGATTGTGGGTTTGGAAAAAACAATAATTGCAAAGGTTGTGCCGAATCAAAAGGTTGTCCCTTTGGAAAAGAGTGTTTTATTTACAAGTACATAAAATTAGGTGGAATAGAAAAGTATAACGAATTAAAACAGACATTGATCGATGAATTTAATGGTCTTAACATTTCTGGTATGCCTAAAATAGAAGATTTGTATCCAATAAACGGTTCTTATGTAAATATAGCATATCCTACGCCAAGCGGTTATGAAGTAAAGCTACTTGATGATAAAGAAATCTACCTTTGCAATCAGGTTGAGTGTGAATTTAATGACGGAGAGCTTATAAAATGTTTTGGTTTGGTAGCAGGCATTGATTTCTTGATTGTTGCCGAGTATGGGGAAAATTGTGCTGATCCTGAACTTGTGATTTATAAGAAAAGATAAATAAGAATTTGACGGAGAGATTTTATGAAAACGATAATAACCATACAGCATACGCAATCCATTCATCACACCAATGGAATGGTTGGTTCTTGGACAGACTGGGATTTATCTGAGTTGGGGATTCAGCAGGCGAAAAGAATTGGTGAAAAATTGAAGGTCGAATTGGCAGACAGAGAATTGGTTATGTATTCTTCTGACTTGAAGAGAGCCAAGCAGACAGCTGAAAATGTAGGTGAATATTTGGGTATCTCCCCAGTATTGAGAACAGAGTTGCGAGAAAGAAATCTGGGACGATGCTGTGGAAAGTCTGTTAAGTGGCTTCGCGAGAACTTAGAGAAACAAGAAAGAACAATTGATGATAGACTGTTTTCTGATGCCGAAAGCCGCAGAGATGAATGGAACAGATTAAAACCTTTCTTTGAAGAAGTGATGGGCAATGAAGAAGAAAATATCATCATTGTTTCGCATGGTGATTTGTTAAGCGTATTCAATGCAATGTTTCTAGGGTTAGATGTTGAATCTCTGAACCAGGCAGAGATGTTTGGCCTTGCTGGTGGTGTTTCCTTTATGTTTGAGAACAACGACGGCAAACGGTTCATCAAGAAAATCAGTGACATGTCGTATATTAGATAAATTCCAATTTATCGCATTGATAACAAACGAAATCATGCTGAAAGGCTTGATTATATATTTTATTTTAAGGAGATTTGCTGTTTGAAGAAAAACAACACCTTGGATATTGTAGCATAGCCGGAGGCTGTGTAAATAATACCCGCACAAGCCTCCCAACATTGCAGTCATGAGTTTCAGGAGGAGAAAAATAATGAGTAAAAATGACTATTTAATTCGTTTGGAAAGAAAAGAAGATTACCCTGTGGTAGAAAACTTAATCCGTGAGGCGTTTTGGAATGTGTACCGTCCCGGATGTATGGAGCACTATCTCATAACACGGTTAAGGGAACATCCTGAATTTGTCAAGGAACTTGATTTTGTTATGGAAAAGGACGGTAAAATCATCGGGCAAAATGTGTTTGTAAAAGCAAATATCAAAGCAGAT
>CACXES010000094.1 GCA_902766745.1 uncultured Ruminococcus sp. | reverse complement strand
AGCAATCTTCACAGTACAGCATCATCATATTAAAGCCCATTCCCGCAAGGATAATCAGCATTTTTTTGCAGGACTGTATATTCATAAGCGAGTTTGCCTGCGAACCGTCAAACATTGCTCCGCAGGTTTTAAAATACCTCTTTTCCTCAAAACAAAAGTATTCTTCATCAATTTTCTCTTTAAGAATCGTTACTGCCCGGAACACATACCCCAAATCATTTACTTCAAGCGTCACATCATTTCCTTTTTTAACAATTTTGTATATATTTTCATGTGTTTTTAAAATATGTACCGATATTTCGCCCTCTGCCCATTCAATTCCATGATATGAAAGAAATTTTTCCATTCCGGCTTTATATCTTTGCTCCAAATTGTCAAAATATATTCTCATACTAAAGCTCCTTTCGCCCCATAATTACCTTTTTGACATCAAGATGTTCATCTATCAATAATATGTCCGAAAGCTTTCCTTTTTCTATACTTCCGATATTTTTGTCTTCACAGATGATTTTCGCCGGCGAAAGAGAAAGCATCTTTACGGCGTCACATATAGAAATTTCGCATTTATTAACAAGCCACTTCAGCATAACATCTCCGGTGGCAATACTGCCGGCAAAATAGCTTCTGTCGGGAAGCTTTGCCACTCCGTCCTCGATGATAACCCGATTCTCGGGCTTTATTTCTCCGAGATAGCTTTCCTTCACATCGGTTCCGGCTGCACGCATTGCGTCTGAGGTTATATTTATTTTATCCGCTCCCTTAAGCTTCAATGCAAGCCGTAAAACCTCCGCCGGAACATGGTGACCGTCGCCGATCAGCTCTATATGCATTTTATCAAAGTAATATGCTGCCTCGGGTATTCCGGCATAGACAGTCTGGTTTATTTTTCTTATTCCCGGTGTGTTTGAGTAAAGATGAGTTATATGTCCAAATCCCATTCGCATTGCTTTTTCAACGTCTCCGAAAGTTCCGTTCGAATGTCCGACAGAAAGCGTAATATCATGCTTTTTCATAGTTTCTGCCATATATTCTGCTCCGTCAAGCTCAGGAGCGGTAGTACACATTTTAATTATATCTCCGCCGCATTCCATAAGCTCATCCGTTTCGTATTCGGTCGGTTTTCTGATATGCCTCGGGTTCTGCGCACCACGCATTGCGTCTGAAATAAAAGGACCCTCGAGATGTATGCCGAGAAATCGTGTTTTCATTTTCTTTTTTATTACACGACGGTACACATCAAACAGCTCCGTCAAGGCGTCGGCTCCGCAAGATACGGCTGTCGGAAGCATAGAGGTTATTCCGTGACTTCGGTGAATTTCCGAAATTTTCTCAAACGCTTCATCTGTACAGTCCATAAAGTCGCATCCGCCTCCGCCGTGAATATGTATTTCAACAAATCCCGGTGCGACATACATATTATGTGCGTCAATTATCTCTGCGCCCTCGGGTATTTCTCCGCCGTGGTCGGTACATTCTATTATTCCGTCTTTGATTAATATATCTTTTTCATTAACCCTGTCGGGAAAAATAACTTTTCCTCCCTTGATAACGGTTATGCCATGCAAGCTTTTCACCCCATTTGCTTATTTGTTGTATACTCTGATTTCGGGTATGGGTGAAGTCAGCGCAACGTCTGCCGCATACAGCTTCGCATCCGGATGGTTTTGGAAAAGCGAACACGGAACCTTTGCCGTAATGTCTCCGTGAAGGACTTTTCTCAACGCCCCTGCGTTCCAATCCCTCGGCATACACATCCTCACCTTTTTCGCCTTAAACATTTCTTTGAAACCTACTGTTATGCAATATTCCGGTATACCGTTTAGATCTCCGCCGCAGTTCATAAAGCAATTGATTGTTTTTGTCTCTCTTGATATCTTCAACACTCGCGTAGGTCTGCTTAAAAATTCATCATTTGACACATTTTCGTTCGGCTCGGGAGGCTCATTAAAGGCAAAATGGCCGTTGATTCCGACGCCGCCCCACGCCATATCAAGCTTTCCGAACTTTTTGATAAGCTCTTCAAGCCTGCCGGTATCACGAGGATCCGGGAAGTATCTGTTCTCGGGCAAAACATTGAGTTCATCGTCAATCTTGCTGTAGAAAATACGGTTCATTCCGCCGCGGAAAGAGAGAGGGCTGTCCTCGGGTATGTAATTTTCCTCATCCGCCATATATTCATCCATATTCATAAAGGTGCAGTTTTTAAGGCTTACACGGTACTTGTTGACCAAGTATACAAGCCTGCTGTACGGTCCGAGCGGTCCGTACGGAACGACCATAAGCGTAGGTTCGTTGTTTTTATTGTTTTCACTGATAACCTCCAGAACCTCTATTGCCATTTTCCAATACAAATCCTGTTCCGTTTCGCAGACATCAAGTACGATATTGCTGTTTTTTCCTAAATCCTCTTTTGAAATTGCGTTAATATCCATTGTTATATCCTCCTTTAATATTTATCTAAGTATAGCATTTTGGCTTAGGAAAATATATGTATGATTCTGCTTAATTTTTAGCATTATTGTGCTGTATTTATTGACTAAAATAAAATGATATGATATATTGTAATAAAGAGCTGCGGGAGGTGCCGAAATGGAAAAGTCAACGGAACAGGTGTCGAACAGCTACCTTAAATTAAACAGCTGCGGAATCCAAAAGCTTTGGGACAGGGACTATTTGAGAATCAGAGAGCACGGCAGGGTGGACTATCATATTATATACATTCTTCATGGTAAATGCACAGCCGAAAGCGAGGGAAATGAAACTATCCTCGAGTGCGGAGATATGATTTTGTTTATGCCCGGCGAAAAACAAAAATATGCCTTTCATGCCGAAGACCGCCCGATTTCAGCGTATCTGCACTTCACGGGGACAGGCTGCAAAAAGCTGATGAACGACATCGGCTTTTCGGACACCCATGTGCTGCGGCTGAAAAAGAGTCATGCCTTGACATCACTCTTTGAAAAAATAACCTATGAATATAACCTAAAAAAACCTTTTTACAACGAAAAATGTATGGCGTATCTGATGGAAATTTTCTCCGAGGTGGGGCGTCGTGTATCGTATATGGATAACACTGCGTACATGAATAACAAATTTGAAATAAATGCGGTTTGCAGCGAAATGCTTCGCGAATATTCCCATCGTCACCCGGTGGAATATTATGCTGATTTTTGCCATTTAAGTGTCAGCAGATTTTATCGTATATTTAAGGCAGGAGTCGGACTGACGCCCACCGAGTACATAAACAGACTCCGGATCAATCAGGCAAAGGAGCTTTTGGCAAATACGGATATGTCTGTTTCCGAAATTGCCGAGGCGGTTGGCTTTACCGATCAAAATTATTTCGGAAGAGTTTTTAAAAAACTGACGGGAACCTCTCCCAAAAGATTTATAAAAGAAAATAATATGTAGCTCATGCTTAAAATTAGCCGCCGACCAAACATTCTGCCGCATAGAGGGGTGCCTACCACACATATTATGCGTTAAAACAGTTATGAATTTTGAAATCGTTATGCCATTCTTTCATTATTACTTTACACTATCTCTGTCACTTTATTTAGTGTTTAGTACTTAATTATACCTGCATTTTACATCAATTTATTTCACAAGTCAATGAACTACTTGCTCATAAGCTTGAACTATCTGCTCAAATATTATTGACAAACAATCCTTATTATGGCACTTTGATATTAAGGAGATGAAACGTATGGAGAAATTTGATATAACCGAGTACGCATCGCAGCTTTTAAAGCTTCATCCAAAGGAGCGCTGAAGGTTATTTCGGCTGAAGGCTTTCCGCACTACACAGCGAACTTCTCTCTTGCCGCCGGCGAACAGCTGCCCTTTGATAAGCTTTACCGAACGAGCTGCTTGCCGGCTTTTTTGAAAGCGCACCGGAAAAACGGCGCGCCAAATACGCAAAATATAGCGATACAGATTTTCAATACGAAAGAATAAAGTCAATCCCTTCGTCATCATCGGGAAGAGTATGTCCACCCTCCCAAAGGTTGAATCTTATGTTATCTTCAGCCCCGAATGCACAAAAATACTTTCTCACCCGCTCAAACTCCGACACAGCACTTTTCCAATCAAAGACCGCATCTTCTTTTCCGACTGTGATGTACAGTTTCCTCGGAGCACAGAGAGCCGCCGTTTCGGCGTCCTGAAACTTGAAGGCCGATGACGGATATGTCCAGTCCTGCCAATCGTAAACATCACGGCTGTTTAAAAAACCCGCCGCATATCCTGCCTTTATCCGCATATCCGCTGCCATGGTATGCATGGTATAATATCCGCCGTATGACAATCCGATCATCGAAACCTTACTTTCATCCGTTTCCGGAATTTCGCATCCGAAGTCTATACATCTTCTTATGCCTGCTATTTCAAGGGCGGTAATACTTGTGCCGAATCTTTTAAGCGAATTATTTATTTTTTGCCTGTCATAGGCAATATCGTGTCCACGCTGAAATTCTTGTTCCTTTACCGACCAAAGCAAAAGCTGCGGAGCAATTACCACCGCGCCCCGTTTCAGAACCCTCTGAACCATATGGTTGTAATTGTTTTTCCCGTTCAAATCGGCACAAAGCTCCGGTGTTCCACCTCCCCTGTGCTGAGCAATGACAAGCGGTGCGCCCTTCTCTGCTCCGTGGGGAATAAAAAGCATTGCGTATAATGGGATTTCATCCGTTATATAAACCGTTATCCGATATATCCTGCATACGTCGTCACTTCCCACATAAATTTTTTCGTGATTTCGGCTCGAAGCATTCGTAAATGCATCAAGTCCTATCATTTCAATAAATTCACGTCTGTATTTTTCAAGATCATGCGTAAGCTTCTCGGGCGTCATATAATCTGCTCGTCTCCTTGCCGCACGCTTATTGCAAATATCTATATATTGGTTGATCCCGTCTGCATAATCACGTCTGTATCCATCCGAAGACGACGGCTCGTCCTCCCAAATATTATTTCCGTCATACAGCATTTCACCACTCCTCTTTACTTTACAACAACGCTTTCTATGCCCAAAATATCCGCAATTTTCGAAAGCTCGTCGGCATGGTGTCCGGTACCGAGCGCATAATGGTGCGTCGGTCCTTCCATGACCCACTTTTTGATAAATTCCTTTGTTGTCGGTTCGAAAAATCCCCGTGTGTTCGTATTTCCGGGTTCAAAAAGTTATCACGACAGAATTAGTTTTTTGCCATGTAAAAGCGCGCGGGATGCACAGCACTCTCTAACAATGTGTAATCAAATGAGTGTTAGGGTTAAAGTTAAAGTGTTTGCTCAATACTATTTCAATTATGGTTCTGTGTTCGGCGGTGCAAAAGAAAGTTACAAATTCATCATCCTTGACCTTTGCGAAAAATGATCTTACATTGTCAGCACTTTTACGCTATAGTAAGCTTACGGCTGAAAGCCAAATTTAGGCTTTCAGCCCACAAAATTCACTTAGATTATATTATCATTCCGAAGCTAAATTTGTGGTTTACACAAAATGAGAGACTGCCCCTTTATACTATTTACACTACTTTTCCCGCACCGTCTAAATATACATCGCAATTCTCTATAGGCAATTGAGGCACATCGTTTAATATTTCATTAACTTTTAAATGGCATTGAAAGCACAAGACTCCCTGTTACATTTCTTGCTTCAAAAAATTTTACTCCATTAATTTCGACATAGCCGCTTTCAAATTTGTCTGTTCTAAAGTAAGCATCCACATCAGAATTTAATACAGCATTAACATTGTCCTTACAGTATTCCTCAGCTAAAAATCTAACCGTAGCATTTTTAAACCCGGACACTTCAATTCTGCGTCTGTATTCTGCGCTTACCGGTGACACCTCGCAGCAGCTTACAATTCCGTCATTTTGTTCAACAAAAACCCTGCATTCTCTGTGTTCTGATTTCGGGAAATGGTATGTCGCACACCCATTTTCCAGAACCGTATCATATCCGTCTAAAACAGGTGCGCCGTATGGAAACTTCATTTTTGTTTTAACCGTTGTTGACGGCGAATAAACCGAAAACATAAACGCATTATTGTATCTGTGGCACATAATAACGGGAGTTTTTTCGTCTGCATATTTTTCATACGAAATAAATATT
>CACXES010000093.1 GCA_902766745.1 uncultured Ruminococcus sp. | reverse complement strand
TTTCACCTCGCCCAAAGGTTCGTTTATAACCTCAATCATGGTGACGGTGTTTTTTACAAGCGGTTCGTTTATAAAGCTTGAAACATAATTTTTATATGCGTCGGCATAGGTTTTTCCCGTGTTTTCGTCATAAACGGAATCATCGGGAATACCTGCAAATTTTGTTTTTGTATTATGATAAAGCTTATTGTACCCCGTCATAATCGCAAGCATATCTATACCGTATCTTTTCGCCTTTTCAAGCGTACTTACCTGTCTTTCATCAAGCTTATATTCACCGGCATTTTTCTCATATTTATCCCAATTAAAATCATCTCTGGCTATACCTAAACCGGCATTTTTCATAAGTGAAAAGGTTGTATCCGCATCCGCATATCTTGTCAGATGAAGCGACGCGCCGAAGGTCTTGTTCAGCTTTTCGCTCACCGTTGATTTCGCGAACGAAAACTGTTTTTCGTATTTTCCGCCCGACGTGTCCGTTACCGTAACGTTCAAACTGTATATTCCGTATTTTTCGTTTTCCAATTCATAATACAAAACATCTTCAAACGATTCGTTCGGCTTTAAATCCTTGTTTTCAACCTTAACCGTTTTTCTTTCAGCCTCATCAACATTCGGCTTATACGAATCATAATTATAGTTTTTAAATATAATCTTGTATTCTATACAACAGCTTTTCGCGGTTGAGCCGTTTGCCAAATTTACATAAAATTTGGCGGTTTCATTTTCGTAAAACACCGGTGATGTTCTGTCGGTCTTTACCGATATTGTTAAATCTCCGTCCGCAAGAGCAATCGGGTTAAAGACAGTCATCGCTATATACAAACAACAAAGTATGGCCGACAAAAGTTTTTTCACACCTTTTCCCCCTTTATTTATATAGAAAGACCGCTCCCGGCTGTCCGTTATACGATGAAACAATTATATGTGAACAATTGCTTCCGGCTGACTTGTAATCAATAATATCGTTTATGCTTCCGTTTGAAATTCTTTTATTTTCTCTTGCGGTGCTGTCATATATAACAACCGCTCTTCCGTTTAAATCCATACACTCATAACCGAGACCGTCGAATGAAGCGTCGCCCAAAGCATATGTCATTTGAACGAATGAACCTATCTTTTTATAGACCCATCCGCGGCTCAGCTGTCTTCCCACAGAACGGTATGCATATCCCGAAAAATAACCCGGAAGGTTATATATAATATCTCCGTATTTTCCATACGGACTGCTTCCGTCCATATATTTTTGAGTTTCTCTGTCATACATTAATGTTATCTCGGTCACACTCAAATCCGCCGCTTGGTTTACGGAAATTATATCGCCTTGTGTAAGCGCCTCGGGAATTTTTGTATTTTGATTCAGCACAAAGGTCTTTTCCGTTCCGTTTTCGTTTACGATAAGTGTTTTTGACGGGTTTCCTTCACTATCAAGTCCTTCGCCGAATTCCATAAACATCATCGAATTTTTGCTCTTTGTGTCTGCGCTTCCGACATACACGAGAACGTCCGCATACGGGGTTGTTCCGTCATAGTTATATCCATACATTATTCTGGTTACGTCCGCCGTGACATCAGAAATCGTATTTGAAAAATACTTTTCAACATCCGAAATCTTTTCACCGTTTACCGTAATATTTCCGTCTTCGTCAAGACTCGGCACAGACATAAGCTTTGTTCCCGATGAATTATAAACCAAAGACATATCGAATCTGTTTTGCCAGCCCGTATATTCTACCTTGTCAGACCACATTATCGTCTTAATTCGCCTCAAGGTGCTGTCCTCGGCTTCCTTTGACGACAGCGCCGCCGTGTCTATTGCCGAAACAACATTGTTTTCATCGGCTTTGTACCGAATAATCTGCGGAATCACCTTTCCGCCGTTATCGGTTATCTTTCCCGTTAAATCGGGAAAGGCTTTTAATACCTTTATCGAATCCTTTTCGGAATCATACTTAATTTCATCAATACTAATCTTATCCGCCGCCGTATATGTATCGAATTTATCCGATGTATGGTCATAGATTCTGAACTTAATAACAGAACCGAACGCTTCTGGTTCGGCAACCGTCTTTAAGAGATAACCGATTTTGTACTCATTATTCGCTCCTTCGGTGAAGTATGCTACATCACCCGTTGAGTCGAGATAAATCGTATATTCCGTGCCGAGATATAACCTGTTTGCATTTTCGGCATAATATTTCTCATTGACATTATATTCTTTTCCTTCAACAGCAATTGATAAGTTTGTTGCGTTTATTGCATTGAGTTTACCCGAAACCTTTTCGGAACATATAATTATATCAAGCTTTTCGTTATCCGCTGACGGTGCGACTTCTGCTATATAGGGAAAAACAGTGTGTACTTTTGCCGCCTGTCCGTCCGCCGTATGAACCGAAACATATTCATAATCATCAAGACATATACTCTTGTTTGCATTCAGTTTATCATATATTGTATTGTTGCTGAATCCGCCTGCCGCAATCGTGGTATAACATTTAATTATCATCAAGTCATATCCCGAATTTTCGTCTGTGTCTTTCAATACAACCGTCCCGTGATTATATCCGTCATTTAGGCTGTTTACAAGCTGTGCTATGCTCGAATCGTTCGAGCGTCCGTTATAGACCACATTTACGGATCTGGGCAATGATACCGATGCTTTTTTTGAGGAATCATCCGATTTTGAATATTCAAGCGTAAAGCTTTCGGAATTGAATGCACCAATGTTTTTTGAACTTATTTCAAGTTCTCTGTCCCCTGATTCCTTTTCCAAATATATAAGATTTGCACTATCCTTTGCCGCATCCTTTTTAAATAAAAACTCCACATTATTTCCGAGACAATAATCCAAATTCATATTCTCATCAACGTTATAAATCAACCCGTCTATATTCATCTCGCTGTCGTCTGCCGTGTGTTCGTTATCTATGCACGAACCGTTCAATGCATACACCTTTCCGCTTTGCAGATAAATCCCATGGTATATTGACAAAAGCGTATCATCCGAAACATTGAAAGTATAATTACCGTCAGCCGTTATTTTGTCTGCTGAATATGTTCCGACCGTTGCTCCGTCATAAATCAATTTCAAGCCCTCACCCAGCGTGATTGAATCATTGTCCGCCACAGTGTTTCTTATCCCGAGTTTTGATGCCGTATATGTATATCCTGTCGGATATCCGCCGTTGGTTTGAGCCATCACACCATAACCTGCCGCGCGTATAACCATTGTCAAAGCCTCATCATATGTAATTGCCGCATCGGGATTGAACTTCAAATCTTGAGGCACCGATACTACTCCGGCTTTGGCAAGTCCGTTGATGCTCTTTGCGTACAGGTTATCTGTCGCAACATCGATAAATACCACACCGGAATCCCCGGCGTGCGCATTTACCAGTTTTGCCAGAAAATCAGCAAATTCCGCTCTTGTCAAAACTGATGATAACTCAGCCGCACTTACTTCGGCTTGTTCCAAAACCCCGGCACTTTGAAGCACCGTAATTTCCTTGCCGTAGTCATAGTTTGTTTTATCGGCTTCCGCCGATGTCATCATCGGTATTGACAAGCTTAAAATTATCAATACGCAAATCGACAAATTTCTTATTTTTGTTAAATATAATTTTTTCATGATCAGTCTCCTATTTCTCGCAGTTTTGAATTGTCATCCAAAGGATTTTTGCTGTTTCGGCTCGTGTTGCGCTCTGTTTCGGATTGAACTTTCCGTTCTCATCACCGTTTATTATTCCTGCGGCACTAAGCTTTTCGACCGCATCTTTTGCATAATCCGAAATCTCATCCGCATCTGAAAGCCTTATGGCTTCGCCGGTGTTGTTTAATTTGTAGTCGCATATATCAATTCCTCTCAAAATCATAACCGCCAAATCCTCTCTTGACACCGAATCTCCTATACCAAACTCTGTATCGGAATATCCGCTTATTATTCCGCTCTTGTATGCGCATTCGATATATTCTCTGTACCATCCGCTCTCATCAACATCACGAAACGGTACTTTTTCTCCGACAACCGACAGTTTAAAGGCTTTAACAACCATCTTTACAAATTCTTCGCGCAGAACGCTGTCCTCGGGGACGAACCGCCCCGGTTCTTTTCCGTTTATTATGCCGCTTGCAAACAAGCCTTCAACCGAGGGGGTTGCCCACTCATATCCCTGCATATCACCGAACACCGAGGCTTTACCCTCATATTTATCGGGCATAAGGTCATCCGAATATGTTTTGCTTCCCATATTCGGGGTATTATCAGATGCCTTTCCGCCATAGCTTCCGCCCGACGAACCTTTTCCCGAGCTTCCGCTGTTTTGAGAACCGCTGTTCTCGCCATAGTTCTGAACAAAAGTCTTAATATCCGAATAATTGTTTATATCCTTTTCGTTCATAAGAGCCTTACACATATCCGAGGTTATCTTTGACTTGTCAAGCCCTATTTTATCTGCATAAAGCGCAAGACAATCTTTAAGCTCGCCTGAGCTGTCTCCGTATTTTATAAGGCATAAAACGGTATTTTCTTCAACGGCATCGTTATACTCATCTATACTTTTCGGATTATCGGCTTTCATCATTTTTGTGAATTCATCGGCAAAAGCATCTTTATAAAACTCCGATACCTTTAAATCCTCTGCTCCGAATCCGTCCGAATACTTGCCGAAGCCTTTGAACGTGTCATCGGACAAAACCGATAAAACACACGCCTTTTCGCCCAATATACCTATTGTTTCCTCGGACGCCGCCGATTCATTTTTCTTTATGTATTCTTTCAAAACCGATGCGGCTTTTTCATAATTCGCATCATCACCGATTGACGAAAATATTTTGATGTCAAAGCGGTTGTTTTCGAAAATTTCTTTTATTTTATCCGTATTGTCCGCCTGTGACGCCGCCTTAATCTCGCCGAGCTTTTGTTTAAGGCTATCTTCATTCGTGAACCAAAGACTGTCCTCTTTCACAGCTTTAAAGCCACTGTTTCCCGTTCGGACGATATACTTGCCGCTGTCGGGTAAGAATATATTTAATTCATAAGCACCGTTTTCATCCGACCGAACCGTTCCCATAAAAGCCGTATTCTCACCGTTATCGATAAATCCCGACCATACTCCTTCATCCGAAATGTTAATTTTATCCGATACTATTTCTATAGTTACGGTTGAATTCTTTTCGGCGTCTGTGCCTTTTATGTCCGTAAATCCCTTTCCCGTCAGCTTCATCGTCTCTGCGTTTGCAGCTGTACCGAACAGCATAACCGCGCTCAATGTTACCGCAAATGTACGCCTTATCGTTTTGTGTTTTTGCATTATAATACGTCCCTTCTTTTTATCATTACTGAGGCATTTTTTAATGCTATACAAGTATAGCATTAAAAGGGTACCCCTTTAATACTTTTTGAATTTGTTGATTTTGACTTGATTTTTATCGATTTTTATTGCTTTATGTTGTTTTCATCAACCCTCCAAGTAATTTTGCTTTGTTGTTTTTTATAAATTACTTCCCTGTATATAAAAAATACATACAGCTGATAAAACATTATATTTTTTCGCTCTGTCCGTTATATTATTATGCGATTTTGCCAATTTCATATAAATAAACATTTAATTTTACTTTGGATTCTTGACAAATTCAGTTTACCAGCGTATAATAATAAAGTCAATTCATATTATTGTTAAAAAGTTGAGGATTGTTGTTATGAAAAAAACTTTTTTACCGGGCGGAACAGTCCAATATATCAAATCGTATCACGCGGACAAGCCGTACCCGCTGTGGCTGGAATTTTGCGGTCACAGCTATTGTCTTCCCAATTATAACATATCACGCGGAACAACGTACTATTATACCATTGAATACATCATCTCCGGCAGCGGCTATATCAGAGAAAATGACACAATATGTCGACCGAGCAAAGGTGATACCCACGTTCTGCATCCCGGTTCGGGGCAAATGCTGTACGTTGATTCGAGCGACCCCTGGGAAAAACTATGGATTATTTTCTACGGGCCTTTGGCGGACACGCTGTTTAAATCATATAAACTCACAGAACGCATTCTTTATAAAGGTTTAAATATAGAAAAGCAGCTTACGGATATGTTTGAAATTTATGATTCCGATAACCTTCCTCTCTACGAAATTCAAAGCAGATGCAGTACAATCATTTTTGATATAATTCAACAGATGTATCTGTTCAAACAAGATGATAACCTTGACATAGAAAATGCATCTATAGCCGACAAACTTAAAATACTGATTGACAACACACCAACTTATCCGATATCTCTCACTAACCTCTCAAAAAAGCTGTACTGTTCGCGAGACCATGCAATTATTCATCTTTTCTCTGAAAAGTTCAATATTTCGCCGTACAAATATATGTCACAGCAACGTCTTAAGGCGATAAAAAATATGCTTGTG